>NZ_JBFAKG010000062.1:0-58842 GCF_040655595.1 Saccharopolyspora sp. NPDC050389 | reverse complement strand
CTGGGAACGCCGCGCCGACATCCACGAGGCGTTCCTCGGCCTGGCCACCTGCATCATCTGCTTTCGACACATCAAAACCCTTTGTTAGGAACTCTTAGGGGGTCGCCGGGTACGCCCTGTGGGTGCATAGGGGGTGAGCATCGGCAAGGTCTGGAAATAGCTGCGTGCCGCATTGCCCTCGATGCCGAGGAGTTCCGTGATCGAGGAAGCCTCAGCCGCGGCCGCGAGCGCCGCTGCGTGTTGCTCGGCGACGTTTCGGATCTCGCCGCGCCGGGCCTGATCGGTGTCGCGGGCGGCACGCAGTAGGAGCTGACGATAGTTCTGGAGCTTCCCTGCGACGATGGAACGTGCGATACCTAGTCGGCGTTCCGTTGCGTCGTAGGCTCTGGTTTGTTCCAGCCGCAGCAAGGGGTTTCCGGTTTGAGCGCCGGTGACGCGTGCTAGGAAGCGCCCGTTGCGGGTCATCCAGGTAATGCCACGTGCGTCGTCGGCGCAGCGCATGATCAGGTCGTCGCTGACATCGACGCCGTTCCATACCACGATGTGCTCGATCCGCAGCAATGGCAGGATATGGCGGCCTGGCTTGTCCGGTTGGTAGATCCGGACTGTGTCTCCTTCCAGGTGCAGGCTCGTGCCTGGTGTCGTGATGAACAGCGTGCGCAACAGTTCAGTCATCCCAGTGTCCCAGCGGTCGTGGGGTGAACACCGAGTTCACGTGGGCGTCGGGCATGCATCCCTCCTGCAGTGAGCAGCGCTCGCATCGGGAGTCGTGGACTGGCTGCGGCAGCACCCCGGCGCGCAGTACCTCGCGCAGTTCCTGGATCACTACACGGAGGCGGTTCTCCAGTGCCTCCTCGACCACGACCTCATAGCGGCGGCGGTGTTTTCCCGCGAATACGACACCGAGGGGGACTTCGGCGGTGAACATCGTCCGCAGGCACAACACTTGTGCGGCGATTTGCAGGTCCGTGGCGCTGCCGGGGCGGTAGCTGCCGGATTTGTGCTCGATGGGAACGGGCCCGCTGGGGTGAAATTCGACGACATCGCAGACGCCGTGCACGCCGAGTTCCGCGTCGGCGATGGGTAGGGCGTGCCAGCAGCGGGTCCCGTCACGGGAGGTGCTGGGGCCGCTGCGGTCGACGACTTCGTGGGCGAGGTGGCCGCGCTGGGTGTCGGCGTTGTCGGTGAAGTAGCGGTCCAGGTGGATGAGAGCAGCCTGCCGCCGGCAGTATCCGAAGTGTTCGATCGCCGAGATCGGCACACTCGTCCAGGGCCGCTCGGCAGGCTGATCGTCGATCATCATGGTGCTTACGCGATGAGTTTCGCGATCGTCACGCCATTGGGCAGGGCGTCGTCGTCAACCGACACCGTGTAGTTGGCAAAGCTGCGCGGGGGCTCGGCTGTGTCGCCGGTGCGGGCGATACGGACGCGTTCGGTCAGCTTCTGGGCTGGGGCGTTGCCGAAGGCGTTGTCGTGGCTGAAGACATAGAGTCCGCGGGCGGTCATGGTGCCGCGGGTGGCGGAGCGGTCGTGGTCGAACATCATCTCCAGGCTGCGGTAAAGCAGTTCGAAGTCACGGGTGTCGACGCCGGTTTGGGTGCCGCGGGAGGCGGAGTAGTAGATCTCGGCTTTGTAGAGGGCGTACGGCACGGTCCATTTGCCGCCCATTTCGGTGCGTTCGCCTTTGTCGATGTCGGCTTGGGTGGTTTGGGTGATGCGGGTGATGGTGTGGTGCTGCGGTACGACGGGGCTGATGCTGCGGGCGTTGGTGACCTGTAGCGGCCCGTATATCTGGCCGAGGGCTTTGGTGTCGCCGGTGTTGAGGACCGCGCCGAACAGGCGGATGTCGGCGTAGCGGTGGGTCAGCCAGGAGCGTGCGGTGTGCAGCTCTTCGTCGGTCAAACGCTTTTTCTTGGTGTCGATGTTGTTCACGGTCATCGTCTCGGCCAGGCGGGTGTTGAGGGCGTGTCCGGCTTCGACGAAGATGCTGTAGCGGTCGGGGTCGCCTGCCGCCAGGGGCAGCGTGTTGCGGATCTTGCGTTTGATGGCGACGTCTGTGACCAGGCCGTGGCCGGATTCCTCGTCCATGCGGGGCCGGTTGCTGAAGTCGGGGTCGCCGTTGGGATTGCCGTCGGCGACGTCGAACAGGAACACCATGTCGTGCCGGACGGCGGGGTCGAGGTGTGTCTCGGTAGTCATGCGGGTTTTCCTTCCACGTTCGTCAGCGGATGTGGTGATGCGGCGGGGGTGATGGCTATTTGTCGGCTTGGTGGGCGCGGCGCTGGGCAGTGTCGTGGGCGCGTTGGTGGTGGTATCCGAGTACGAACCGGGCTTGCTCGTCCGGGCGCAGGCGGTTCGGGATCACCTGGGTTTTGTGGAGGAGCTGGTCCAGTTCCCCGGCGAGGACATGTGCGAGTCCGCCACCACTGGGCCTGCGGCGGATCTTGGCCAGCCAGGCATTCAGCAGCTTGCTGCCTGCCATCAACGCCGGGTGGGGGTTGCTGATCGCGCCGGCGAAGTGTCGGTCGGTGAAGGTGGCGTTGATCGTGTGGGTGTCGCCATCTTTGGTTTTACCGTTGTTGGCGGCGTATTGGATTTTCTCGTACTGGGCGAACACGCGCCCGGCCACGTAGGCGGGATCGTCGCTGATCTCATCCAGTCCGGCGGGCATGGGGATCTCCTTGGTGGGGTGGCGGCGCAGGGCCAGCCGCAGCAACGCGGCTCGGGGCCCGTCGATACGGCCGTCGTTACTGATGCGATGCAGAACGTGCTGCAGAACCGACGGTGGCAGCGGTGCCTTGCGCACGCTGGTGCGGATCAAATCCCGTGCGATGTGCTCGGGGCGACGAGCTGAGGTCGAGCCGAGGTCGCTGTAGCGGTTGCGACCGGCATCCCAACGGCCGGTGGCCAGCACCAGGGCCCGCAACGAGTAGGACACCGGTTCGTCGTCCCACAGGGTGTGGACGCGGTGATCGTCGTACCACCTGGCGAGGTTTCCCATGACATGCTGCAGGGGCATGTCGACCCAGTCCCGGATCATGATCCGCGAGGAGTTGCCGCCGAGGGTCACCGAGCAGAACCGGTCACCGGAGACCGCCGGCACCATTCTGGAGGCTTCGGCGAGTGTTCCGTTGCGCAGTCGCGAGAGCAGGCGCGCTACCGCGTCTGGGTCGGCCTGGTCGGGCATGACCAGGAAGAAATCGTCGGCGGAGGCGCCCAGGGCCCACCAGGTCATGGCACTGTCCTGTTGCTGCAGGCCCATCACGTGCGGCCCGGACAACAGGTCGGTCAGTGCGGTGTTCATGGCATCGCCGCAGGAGAAGCAGATCGGGGTGTTGGCCAGCCCAGTGCTCAGTCCGTAGCCGAACACGCGCTCGTTGACGCTGACCAAGGCCGCGTTGTTCGCCGCGCCTGGCACCAAACGTTTCGAGATGTTGCCGGGCACGGTGTCGACCAGGACCGCGTCCTGCCCACACACCAGGCATATCCCAGTTGTGCCACCGCCTTTACGTCGCGCGACCTCGTCGGTCCAGAAACGGATCAGTGACTCGTGCTCGATGACGGGCTTGCCATCCACGGCGATGAGCACGCCCTGCTTCGCCGTGAAATCCAGGGGCCGCCGTAGAGTCTGCGGGCCGCCGGCGGCGTAGAAGTCCTGAACGACACCCGCCGCGGAATCGTGGCCGGATACCGATTGCGCCCAGCGGTCGATCAGGGCCACGAACTCAGCGTGGCACTTGTCGACACGCTCCGGTTTCGTCGTCTCATCACCCCAACCCAGTACATATTGGACATCATCGGCGCCCAGCTGCGGGGCAACACCGACGGTCCGGGTAACCGATGGCGTCAGCCATCGCTGGCCGCTGATCTTGCCGCGATCATTCGGCTCGCGGAGATCGACGAGGTCGGGCTCCCTGCCGTTACTGGACAACTCCAGGCGCCAGGTGAACTCACGTTCCTTGTGGAACGGCTTGCTGACGCAGTGCGTTCGCGCGTACTCGACCAAACGCTGCAGGAGCATCAGACCCCCACGCTCTCGGCGGTGATACCCGTGCGGGGGATGTGCATCCGGCCGTCGTCGAGGCGGGCGGTGAACCACGTATAGGACGTCGAACCGCCTCGGTGGTGCACGCCGTGAAGCATGATGCCGAGATCATCATTCAGCGGCTGCCGTGGCGTCTCGTCCACAGGTCCGAAAAACGCGCTGAACTCACGGGTTCCCAGGTACGGCTGGTGGAAGCACTGACCGCGCTCCACCCGGCGGCGGAACTGATCCCGATAGGCCGCTTCCTGTTTCGTTGCATGATCACGCAGCTCGACGTGCGCATAGATCCGGTAGGCGACATCCCGCAGACACACCGAATTCCGTTGCGTCCGATTCCCTGCCGCGGCCGTGTCCACCGTCCGACCCCGCAGCGCCGCGTCCTCCACGGAGGCAAGGTCGGTGGTCTCGTTACGGCGCTGGGTGAACTGGTGAACCGGTTTGAGGACGTCAATGGCCACCGGGCGCCACGAAAACTCTGGCTTCCAGAAGATCGCCTCTAGCACCCCAATCGCCGCAGTCGGAGTCATCACCGGATACGTGACCCGTTCCACCTTCAACTCCGGACGCGTGAACAGCGCCCCCTCACCCCACACCTGAACACTCACCGGTGGAGCTCCACTGGCAGAAACCAGCAAATCGCTTGTCACCACACCTCCTGATCCATCACATTTGCGGACAACAAATCCCGGGCCAACAACCGCGCACACAACTAGGAACCGACGCGCTCCATAGGGATCACGGCAGCGACCACACCCCGTCAAAGCCGAAGAGCGCGTCAGCGAGCCGCACACCAGGACCACCAACACGACGTTGAAGAACGTGCTCAACCCGTGGAGATCCGCATAGAGCACTCATGTCCGCGACCAAGGACTCCCGCACTCACGCCTTTGTCCAGCCTGCTGGCATCGGCAGGACAGGTGCGCGCTGTCGGCATCCCCGAAATCGGCGCTCTGCCGGCGTGGACTCGCGCCTCGGACGACCGACAGTTCGATCGGTACACCCACCTCCACACACCCCTCGGGCACTGTGCGTACTGCTTTGATCTCGGACTGTAGCAGTATCAAGGTTCTATGTAGTTGACTGCGGAAGACTCGGTTCATGAGCGTGGTCCTGCAGTGCCGCATGGCTGGCTATGGTTCGTGGATTACCGTGGCCGTCGGCACCAGAAATCCCTGGTGAGGATCGCAATCATGTCGTCGATTGGGGCGCGAATCGCGCGGGGCGCCACACCATGCTGGGCGCGCCGCGCGATCAAGCCTTCGCCTGGTGCGGCCCAGAACGACCAGCAAGCATCGCCGCTCACCACACCTCCTCCTTGACCAACGTGGAGGTGTCGATGCCGTACGCGTCGTGGTAATCCCCTCGCCACTCGCGAAGATCACCGACGACCTGCGGACACAGGTCCTCCACAGCCGGGTCGTCAAACAGACGTTGTGGCAGCGAGACCACAAACGGCTGCAATTCCCGGATCAGCCGCCCGGCTTCCTCAGGATGCGACCGCAACTTCTCGAGGATCTCCTCGGCACGCGGGTCGTAGCCGGTGGCCACGACGGGGACCGTGTCGTCATCCAGCATCCGGAACGCCAACGACCGCTCCCGACGGGCCAGGCCGCCGTCGTAGGACCGCACCGGGCCGTCCGTGACGGCCTCGAAGTCGAACTTCTCCCGGTTGCGCTGGATCTCCACCGCGCGTTCACCGTCGTCGGTGTTGGAACGCTGGTAAAGCGTGCGGTAGTACGCCGACAACGTCGGCAAGTCATCCGGATCCACCACACCCCCGCCCCGACGCGGGCCGAAATGGGTACGCGTGGCACCAGTACCGATGCGGTAGCCGGCAGGAGCGGACATATCGCGGGCATCGAACACCACGACCTTGCCCATTCCCGGACGGCGGCCTTCCCGGTTGGCCCGGCCGGCGGCCTGCTGCAAGCTCTCCGCCGGCGCCATCGCCCGGTACACCGCCGGGAAGTCCACATCCACGCCTGCTTCGATGAGCTGGGTCGACACCAGGCGAACGGCACGACCTTCCTTCAACCGAGCGCGGACCTCGGCCAGCACCGCGCGGCGGTGCGCCGCACACATGCGCGTCGACAAATGCCACGTGATCTCCGGGGCCTTCGCCGCCCACTGCCGATAGACGGCTCGCGCATCCGCGATCGTGTTCACCACGAGCAGAACCTGCTCGTGCTCGGCAGCAGCCGTCGCGACCTCACCCAACGTCGGCTGGGGATCCAGCCACCACTCGTACTCAACCCGCCGCATCCGTTGAAACAGCGTGATCGGGTCATCAACGACCTCGGTCATCTCGAGGTCCTCCCACACCCGCAAGTGCTCAAACGACGGCTGCGTCGCCGAAGTCAGCAGCACCGTCGTCCCGAATCGCTCCGACAGCACCCGCAAGGCGTCCAGAATCGGCACCAGCACCCGCAGCGGCAATGCCTGCACCTCATCCAGAATCACCACCGCGTTGGCCAAGCGATGCACCTTGCGCATCTGCGACGGCTTGCGCCCGAACAACGAATCGAACAACTGCACCGTCGTCGTGACCACGAACGGGCTGTCCCAGTTCTCCGCCGCCGCCCTCCACCGACGCCCGTCCGGCCCCGACGCAGGCGGCGTGACCGCCGAGTGGTGCTCCAGGACATTCTCCGCACCGAGCATGTCCCGGTATACCTGGGCATTCTGCTCGGTAACCGTGATGAACGGCACCGCGACGATCACGCGCCGCTTGCCGTGCACAGCGGCGTGATGCAGCCCGAAACCCGCCGCGCTCAGCGTCTTACCCACACCGGTCGGCGCCGGCATCCGGTACACACCCGTTTTCCCCGAGGCATGCCCGATCGCCGTCTGATACACCTGCTCGCGGACACCATCGATCCAACCGCCACCCGCACGGTCATCCAGCATGCGCCGCCGCCGCTGCTCAAACCGCGCAAGCAACCCCGCCATATCCGCATCCGCACGAACCCGCGGCCCATCCCGGCCGTCGAAATGCGCAGCGGTGTCCAGGTGATCCGCATCGACCAACGCCGAAAACGCCAGTCGCACCCCCAGCTCAGCCGTCAGCCTTTCCCGCATCCACTCCGCAGGAACCAGCCCACCACGAGGCTGGGCAAGGACTTCTGCCGCTTCGGGTACCTCACGCAGAAAAGCCTGCTGCACCTCACCTTCCAGGTCCTCACCCGTCGCGATCAGCGACCACAAAGCTGACTTCGAGGTCAGCCCACCGTGATGCCCCAGAATCGCCAACGACGCCACACCCGCCACGTCCGCCAGCCACCGAGCGCCGAACTCCTTATGCGGAACCCCCACCGCAGCATCAGTGCTCTCCGCCCGAAGCAAGCCCTCCTGCCAACACAAGCTCGCCTTGCCCGCGTCATGGAACAACCCCAAAGCGAACCCGAGCTCCCCCGCCCCGAACTCAGCCGCGAAACGCCGCGCTAGAACCGCAGTCGAACGAGCATGCTCCGACAACAAATGACGCCGATCATCACCATTCCGGCTATGAGCCCACATCTGAACACCCCAGAAACAACGTTGTGGCCGCGGTCGCCGGGACCGTACCCAACGCCACCGACACACCACGACGAGTAACCGGACACCACGTCAAACCAGAGGTTCAGAACCCCAAGCGTTACCCGACACACCACGACGTTCCGAACCAAACCACCGGCACGTCGATCACAAACCGATCACACCCTAAGCTGTCCCAGACGAAAAGCCCTGCTCCAACAGGGTGGCGCCAGCCCTCCGGGGCTGGCGAGGATCGCAACACTCGGGTGCATCGTGCTGTGACCAGGGGATTTCCCGGTGGCGCCAGCCCTCCGGGGCTGGCGAGGATCGCAACCCCTCGTGTCCCCGTCCTGGAGCCAGGCCACGACCGTGGCGCCAGCCCTCCGGGGCTGGCGAGGATCGCAACCGCAGCGACACCAGCCGGCACCAGCTGATGACCGCCATGTGGCGCCAGCCCTCCGGGGCTGGCGAGGATCGCAACCCGGGTGAGTGGACGTTGGATGCCGCGGAGAAGTTGTGTGGCGCCAGCCCTCCGGGGCTGGCGAGGATCGCAACTACCAGGAAGCCTGATCCGACCCGAGTCGTGTTCGGGTGGCGCCAGCCCTCCGGGGCTGGCGAGGATCGCAACTTTCGAAAGGCCCGGCCTCACATGCCGGGCCTTTCGCACGTGGCGCCAGCCCTCCGGGGCTGGCGAGGATCGCAACTTGGTGCGCTGGGGCAGGTGTCCTATCACCTGATGACGTGGCGCCAGCCCTCCGGGGCTGGCGAGGATCGCAACAGCCACCACGGCAGCGACAGGGCGCAGCCAGCACCCGTGGCGCCAGCCCTCCGGGGCTGGCGAGGATCGCAACTGCTCGACGCGGTCGGCAACGTCGTTCCAGGAACGGTGGCGCCAGCCCTCCGGGGCTGGCGAGGATCGCAACTATTTGCGCAGGTGCGCAGTATTCAGTTTCCGTCCGGTGGCGCCAGCCCTCCGGGGCTGGCGAGGATCGCAACCTCCATGCGGACGACGAGCGAGTCCCAGCACAGCGGTGGCGCCAGCCCTCCGGGGCTGGCGAGGATCGCAACACGGCGGCGGGCATGGCCGCGCCGCCGGTCGATGGGCGTGGCGCCAGCCCTCCGGGGCTGGCGAGGATCGCAACACCAGCCACCTAGCGGCGTCCACCCCGTCCGAGCAGGTGGCGCCAGCCCTCCGGGGCTGGCGAGGATCGCAACTTCGACGGCCCGATCAGCCGCGAGGCCATCGAGCCGATGTGGCGCCAGCCCTCCGGGGCTGGCGAGGATCGCAACCGCTTCGGCCTGGTCGATGACGAGGACATCGCCGAAGTGGCGCCAGCCCTCCGGGGCTGGCGAGGATCGCAACACCACCGAGCAGCTCGCCGAGGGCAACGCGCAGGCGTGGCGCCAGCCCTCCGGGGCTGGCGAGGATCGCAACTCCGTGATCGAGCTGGCGTTGGTGGCGTGTGGCGTCGCGGTGGCGCCAGCCCTCCGGGGCTGGCGAGGATCGCAACCTGGGTTGGCGCAGTACTTCGGCCGCTGCCCGGCACCTGTGGCGCCAGCCCTCCGGGGCTGGCGAGGATCGCAACCACAGAGACGGACCGATGGGCCACCCCCGGTGCCCGGGTGGCGCCAGCCCTCCGGGGCTGGCGAGGATCGCAACCGGAGCTCGACGAGCAGCGCGCCGGGGGTGAGCAACGGGTGGCGCCAGCCCTCCGGGGCTGGCGAGGATCGCAACTCACTACCCCCACACCGAGCAGGACCTGATCGAGATGTGGCGCCAGCCCTCCGGGGCTGGCGAGGATCGCAACATGCCCTGCGGCACCATCGGTGAACGCCGCGGTGATGTGGCGCCAGCCCTCCGGGGCTGGCGAGGATCGCAACTGGGTGTTCTGAACAGCCAAAACACCCGTTCCGCAGAAGTGGCGCCAGCCCTCCGGGGCTGGCGAGGATCGCAACCTCCGCGATGCCGAACGCATTGGGGCACCGCATCATCGTGGCGCCAGCCCTCCGGGGCTGGCGAGGATCGCAACATCCCGCACCTCGGCCAGCATCCGGGCAGGGTCCGCGGTGGCGCCAGCCCTCCGGGGCTGGCGAGGATCGCAACCTCCGCCGACAGGTCAAGGTCAAGGATGATCCGGTGGCGCCAGCCCTCCGGGGCTGGCGAGGATCGCAACCTCCCGGCGCCAGCGCAGCAGGGCGCATGCCTCGTCGGTGGCGCCAGCCCTCCGGGGCTGGCGAGGATCGCAACCTGGCCGCCTGCGGCGCCACGGACCTCGAGACCTGGTGTGGCGCCAGCCCTCCGGGGCTGGCGAGGATCGCAACCTGGTGAGAGTGTCAAAGCACACCCAGCAGTAGTAACCGTGGCGCCAGCCCTCCGGGGCTGGCGAGGATCGCAACTCCTGCGGCACGTCCTCGTCGATCTCGACCTCGAACAGGTGGCGCCAGCCCTCCGGGGCTGGCGAGGATCGCAACCTGTTCTTTGGTTGAGTTACGGCTTGCCGGTGAGCCGGTGGCGCCAGCCCTCCGGGGCTGGCGAGGATCGCAACTCGACGGCCCATGCGGCGAGATCGGCACGGGCATCGTGGCGCCAGCCCTCCGGGGCTGGCGAGGATCGCAACCGGGCCGCCGTCGACGAGTGCGACGACTTCGGCCCAGGTGGCGCCAGCCCTCCGGGGCTGGCGAGGATCGCAACATTGAGCTTCCACGCGGTCGCCCAGTCCCCACCGCGTGGCGCCAGCCCTCCGGGGCTGGCGAGGATCGCAACATGCGTGAGCACGCCGCCTACGACTGGGCGCGCGCCCAGGTGGCGCCAGCCCTCCGGGGCTGGCGAGGATCGCAACACCGGCCTCTACGCGGCCCGTTCGGCGGTGTTCGCGTGGCGCCAGCCCTCCGGGGCTGGCGAGGATCGCAACCAGAACTCGGCCATGCGCAGCCGCAGGTCGGGCAGGTGGCGCCAGCCCTCCGGGGCTGGCGAGGATCGCAACGCTCCTGACACACCCTGACAACAAAGGCTGCACATTCGGTGGCGCCAGCCCTCCGGGGCTGGCGAGGATCGCAACCCAGCGACGAGCATCAGCTCGCCGAGTGGAAGCACCGCGGTGGCGCCAGCCCTCCGGGGCTGGCGAGGATCGCAACGCGGTCGAGCAGGCACGCAAGAACGCGCGGCGGGCTGGTGGCGGGTGGCGCCAGCCCTCCGGGGCTGGCGAGGATCGCAACGTCTTCGGCGGCATCCAGGATGCCCACCAAGGACAAGTGGCGCCAGCCCTCCGGGGCTGGCGAGGATCGCAACAACGCAACCCAATGCGCATCCAGCTCCTGGAACTGAGGTGGCGCCAGCCCTCCGGGGCTGGCGAGGATCGCAACGTCAGCGATCCGGCGAGCTTGCTCGGCGGATTCCGTGGCGCCAGCCCTCCGGGGCTGGCGAGGATCGCAACTGCGTGGCGTCGGCGTAGGTGCTCCGCAGCGTCCCGAGTGGCGCCAGCCCTCCGGGGCTGGCGAGGATCGCAACTCCCGCACCCGCATCGGCATTCCGCTTTTCGCCGGAGTGGCGCCAGCCCTCCGGGGCTGGCGAGGATCGCAACTTCCTGCTCCGGGTAGATCCGCTCGGCGGTCACCCGGAGTGGCGCCAGCCCTCCGGGGCTGGCGAGGATCGCAACCACAAGGAGAACATGGCCATCAGTTCAGCCGTGTCGGTGGCGCCAGCCCTCCGGGGCTGGCGAGGATCGCAACCAGCCGGACGCCGGGTCGGTGACCGCGTGACCGACGGTGGCGCCAGCCCTCCGGAGCTGGCGACGTCGACGCCCTGCTGCGCGTCGCCGAATGGGTGGCGCCAGCCCTCCGGGGCTGGCGAGGATCGCAACCTGCTTGCTGGTGGCCAGCTGCCCACGCAGCTGCTCGAGTGGCGCCAGCCCTCCGGGGCTGGCGAGGATCGCAACCTCGCCGGCGGCATCACGCACGCCCCGGACTGGCAGCAGGTGGCGCCAGCCCTCCGGGGCTGGCGAGGATCGCAACGGAGTCCATCGGCCAGGTGATGTACCAAACGTACTGGTGGCGCCAGCCCTCCGGGGCTGGCGAGGATCGCAACTCGAGTCAGGTGGACGTGCATCACGGCGCACGCCAGTGGCGCCAGCCCTCCGGGGCTGGCGAGTATCGCAACCCCGACGCCGATGTCTGGGCATCGCCGGGCGTCGGTGGGCGCCAGCCCCCCCGGGGCTGGCGAGGATCCCAACCGAGCCGTTCGGGCGCAGGGCCGGAGAAGATCGCAACCGCCTCAGATCCGGCACACGGCTGCTGGAACGCGTGAGGTGGCTCTGGCCCGCCAGGGCCGGAGAGGATCGCAACCAGATGATCTGGCCGGTGATGATCCTGGTCGGCTGGTGTGGCTCCGACCTGCCCTTCGGTATGGAAGGCGCCCAACACGCGAGCCTGCCAGCTGACTACCGCACGGGAGGCCGTGGCTGAGGAAACCCTTTGGCACAAGTCAATCGCATTGGGCCACGCTAGTCTGATGGTTCGGAACAGCTCAGGTCATCCCGGAAATCAGGTGGCGAGGCCGAGCGAACTGAGCCGGTCAGCCAGATTCCTCATCGACTCGGGCGTGATCGCCCAAAACAGCAACGGGTTCGCGACTTCTGCAATGAGGTCGGTCATCTCGTCCGGAGCGAACTCGATGTCATCGCGGCCCTCGACGGTGTCGGCCCAGTCTTCGAGGTCCTGCGCGGACAGGTCTCCGGCGAGGAACCGTTCGATCACGGCACGCAGCTCGGTGGGTCCCAGAGTGATGAGTTCCTCGTCGCAGTCCCACGGGAACTTTCGGACTGCAGCGATCGCGTCGCGCACCGGCGCACGCAGCAGCACTAGGTCACTGACGACCTGTCGACGGGTTTCGAGGTCCATCATTTCATCTTGCTGTGGACGATTGAGCTGTCCGGAGCATACGTGTTCTTCACGTACTGGACAGTGTTGCCGTTGCGGTCGATGATCTTGACGCAGTCCGCGTAGGACCCGGGAATGTTGTTCGACGGCACCTTGGCGCTCATGCGTACCCCGCCGTCCTCAAGGATCTCGATCTGCACAGGCTCGCTCTTGGCGGGCAGTTTCTTGACGTACCGCTTGTAGTTGGCGGCCTGCTCCGGCGTGAGGTCCTCCACAGTGCCGGGGCGGCCACGCGGGGTGGGGACTTCTCCCGGTGCCGATGATCCGGGAACATCGGCTGCGGGTCGGGTCGAACTCGTCACGTCCGATGCCGTGGTCTGGGCGACGTTGGGGTCCCTCTCATCGATGTGTATGTCGACGAGAATGGGAAGATCACTACTCCACCTGGGGCAAACTGACGCACACCGTCCACCGGGACGGACACGATGTTCATCAACGCGGGAAATGAGGACCAGTGACGATCGAGCAGACCGAGACGTTCAAGCACGTCGTGCAGCCATGGACCGTCGGCGAGCTTCGCAAGGCGTTGGCCGGGCTGCGAGACGATTTGCCGATCAGCGTGTGGACCACCTCCGAGCCGGACGGCCCCACCGTCGAGGAACGCGTGATCACCCACGTTGGCTTCGGCAAGGTCGACGAGGGCGACGGTTGGCACGAAGATCGCACATACCTGGGGATTTCCGTCGATTTTCCCTCTGGGGAGTACTCCCGATGACCGCTGGCGGAACGACCTCCGAATCCAGCGGCGGCCAGAACGGACAATCTCCGACTTGGCAGAGCGGCTTCTTGTCACAATGTTGATCGTGCCTACCGTGGAGATGCCCCGACCGACCTGTCTGCGCGAGGGCTGAGCCGTGCGCGACTTCTTCGAGAAGAAGGCATGGACTCGCCCCGACGTGCCCCGCCTTCACGCGCTGCTCGTCCCCGAGCAAGAGCCGCCGCCCGGTCAGCTGCAGGTAGTCGCTGAACAAGCGGAGATGTACCAGAAGGCACTGGAAGGGCAGCCCGGCCTGCTACCGGTGCCCGCGGAGTGTGGCTGCACCTGACGCTGTGGGGGCCGGGGCAATACCGGGACGAGGTCGACCAAGGCGCACTGGAGACGGCGATCAGCGAGCTGCGCCGCACCCTGCCAGGGCCCACCCGGTACCACCGGAGGTTCGTTCCGCAGGTCGAGACCGGCCCTGCGCTTGTACGCCGTCGCAGTCTTACATCGTTGATCATTTCTGGGATCACGCGCCCGCACCCCCCTGTGGGGTGAGAACAAACCCGCGCCGCCTGGAATCATCGAATCATCGGCGCCGATTGGAACAGCATCCCGGACGACCGCGTGCAGCGCGACGGACGCTGGGTGCACTACCACCCCGACCCGTACGCGGGTCAGCCGTGGAACTCGAACTTCATCCACCAATGCCTGTACAAGCTTTCGGAATCCGGAGAGCCGGTCAACTGGCGTGCTGATCGCCAACCTGGGCAGACCCTTCTGGCGGCCGGGCTGAAAGACACCGCAGCCCTGGTCAACAAGCCATGGCAGCGGACGGTAGGCCACTACAGCCATGCGGACATGGGGTCCAGGGAAATTGACGGCCACCGCGTGACAAGCTCCCTCGCGTCGGCGGTCATCGACTGCGACGTGGTCAAGACCGATCTGACCCGCGCGGCGAGTGATCATCTGCCGAAGGTCACGACGTTGGACCTGTCTAGGCTCCGTTAAATCGATCGATTTAGGCTCTCGCCGCGCAGTTTCAGAGGCGAGATGGTCACGTGGTCGGCGCGACAGGCTGGGTCTGATCGTGCTGCATGACGAGGTCTCGGTACGGCAGGTGCACCACGGGAAGCTGGTGGAAGCCACAGAGATGTTCGGTTTCCTCCAGCAGCTCGTCGATGCCGGCCGCATCGTCGGTGAGCACTTCGGTTTCGACGAATGAGCCGACGCCGGCGATCGTGTCGATCGCGACGGTCACGGTGTCGTGGTGGGGGTGCCGAAGCGCGATGCGCGTCTTGGCGACCCGGGCTAGTTGCATCATCCCGATCGCTGCAAGCAACTGGTTCGCCTGCTTCGCTTGGTCAGCGCCGATCGAGACGTTGGTTTCCGGCTTGGTGATGATGTCGGCCGTGTTGTGCGTGGCGGCATTCGACGCCGGCTTGTAGGTGATCTCTGCGAACCCGTCTCGTTCGCGAACCCGCAGGCACTGTACCGTTTCCATGAAGTCCACATCGGGACGGCTGTAGTAGGTGTCGATTTAGACCAAACGACCGCCGTCGCGGAACCCGAGCTGCACGAGCCGGTTGATCAACGCCTGGGGGTCGATGTGACTGGGCAGCTCGCGCTTGCGTTCAACCTCCAGGCCCTGATCATCCTCCGCAGGCGATCGCGGCGAAGACCCGGGTCCAAGTTGCGATTGCCGCACACGCCGAGTTGTTTGACAAGGTCGGCGGGCTTGATCTAGGCGTTGGTAAGTTGCAGTGGATCAGGTCGGTTGCGATCGTCAGGGCTGCTCCAGCCAGCCCACCGGGACGGGTGAGCCGACCTTTGATTCGCACGGCGCGTCGCCAAAAGCCTCATGCAAGATTCGATGCACGGTCGCATCCAATGTGGACACCTGAGGAATGTCCTGCTCCTCAGCAAAACCAAGCTGATCCCCGGCGCGGTACCACTTTCGCATCTCGTCGACGCCGAATTCCTCAGCTTGAGGGCGTGTTTTATGGCGCCGCAGCGTCTCGTACCAAGTCACGTCGAAGTAGTAGAACACGCTTCTGCCAAGGTGGTCCCGACGCAGCTTGTGAAGCATGTCTGCGTAGCGTTCGGCGTGCATGATGCCCTCGACGATCACATTCCATCCATGGCCGAGCGCGAACCTCACCGCCGTGGAAATCAGCTCGATGTTGGCCCCACCCGGCACATCACGCTCTTTGAGCACGACGCGCCGGAAATAGTCCTGTTCAATGAGCGCGACACTGCGGCCAAGGTGAGCGCGCAACCGACGGGCTGTCGACGACTTGCCCGATCCGGAGGGGCCACGGAGCACAACCAGACAGGTGTCCTCAGTCCCAACGCGCGTCATGAGGTGGAAGTCTACGATTCGCCCGACCTCATCCAGCGCTCCCACACCGACGCCTAGCCAGGCTTTCGATCTCGTCGAGGATGCGGAGGCCATGTCGGGTCAACCCAGCGACGCTCCGGAGACGTCCGTAGTTCAGCAGCCCCGCGGCAACCCACAACCGCACGGTGTCCACGTAGGCAGGCCAGGGATAGCTGATCACTGGATGGTGCTGGCGATAGCCACGGAGAAACTGGTCACGAACATGGTCCTCGGCGAACTCCCGGTCGATCAGCTTGCCGAGATCGACGATCGGGTGCCCCCAAGTGGCTGTGTCCCAGTCCAACAGCCAGATCTGGCCGTCCAAGTCGAGGCCGAGATTGCGCCAGCCGAAGTCTCCGTGCAAGACGCAGCGATTGGTCTGAGGAACCTCGACAAATAACGGGATCAACCGGCGAACTCTGCGACCGGACCTAGGAGCGATACCGGCGAGGTGGTCAGCTCGCTTCCGCAGGTCATCCATCAAGGTTTCGCTGGTGGTGGCCAGACCCGCAGGTGTAGCTGCGGTGGTGTGGGCGTGAAGCTGGGCAAGAAGCGCGCCGGCGCGTTCCACCAAGGATGGCACGGCAGGCCCGAATTCGGTGAGTTCGTACCAGGCGTACGCCAACCACGCTCGCCCGTCGGTGAGGATGCCTTGATCGAGCAGTCTCGGCGTCCTGATGCCGATCCGGCGAACGACTGCAGACACAGCGAGTGCTGCCTCATGAAAGGGCGCTTCTCGACGAGCTTGATGAACATCGTCGGTTCGCCAACCGGACCCGCCACGAGATGCAGATTCCGGAAGTCTTCCTGTGCCGGTCCCAGCGGCCTGACTGGCAAGCGAAGCACGTGAGCCAGTTCTTTGCATGCGCCGCCAATAGCGTTCCTCGTGACCGCATGGGCAGCACAATGCGCGCCCACCTCGTGATCACGTGGAAGTCCGACCCCTCTGTCCACTATGGCCGCAGCTGGCCGATTGATCTAGTCCATTCGAGTGGTGGCGACCACGCGCCTGCCAGATAGCTGTACCGTGAATCGTTTGCGTCGTGATCAAGTGACACCCAAAAAGAAGGGCCACAACGGACCATGACACGCGACCTTATCGACCTCGACGGCAGCGACCTAATCGTGGAGCGAGGGGTTCCTGCACCCAGCGACTTGGTGATCGTCGAACGCAAGGGCTGGGGGCACCCAGACACGCTGGCCGACCACTTGGCGGAGCGACTGTCGCGGGCTTACAGCCGCTACACAATGCGTGAATTCGGGGCCGTTCTGCACCACAACTTCGACAAGCTGGCCCTACTGGGCGGCTCCTCGGAGGTGCGGTATGGATCGGGTCGGATGGTCGATCCCGTGCGGGTCTTGGTCAACGGTCGAGCGGCCCGTTCCTGCGGGGGCGCGGCGATCCCGGTGGACGAGCTGATCATGGACCAGGTCACCGCGTTCTTCTCCGAGCGGTTGCCGGAACTGGACGGGCACTTGTCCATCGAGCTGAACGTTACTAGCAACTCCAGTCCCGGCGCTGTGCTGACCGGGGATGGCCCAACCGACCGCGAACGGTGGTTCTCACCAAGTTCGAGCGATGACCTGCGCGAGCGGCGGCAGCTGTTCGCCAACGACACAAGCCTTGGCACCGGCTGGGCGCCGCAGAGCCGAGTCGAGGAATTCGTACGAACCTTGGCCGACCACTTCTCCGGGCCCGATGGGTTTCAGACTTCCCATCCGTGGTGCGGCTCTGACGTGAAGGTGATGGCTCACAGCGCGGGCAGGGAGCTGGACGTGGTGCTGGCGGTGCCACAGAAGTGCGCGCATGTGACCAGCCGCGCAGAGTACCTGGTGAACAACGACACCGTACTTGCCGAATGCAAGCGGCTCGCTCGCCGGCATCTGCCCGAAGGCGAGGCACGGTTCCGCCTCAACGCCCGCGACCTGCCCGAGCGGGACGAGCTGTACCTGACCTACACCGGTAGCTCGATCGAGTCCGGAGACGAAGGCGTGGTCGGCCGAGGCAATCGCGTAAACGGGCTGATCACGCCGCTACGTCCGATGAACGTCGAGGGCGCGAACGGAAAGAACCCCGTCTACCACGTCGGCAAGCTCTACAACGTGGCAGCGAACAGGATTGCGCAGCGGTTGCACGAGGCAACGGGGGCGCCAGCCGAGGTACATCTGATCAGCGCCACCGGTCAACGGTTAGACCGGCCGTGGCGGATCGTGGTCCGGCTGGCCGAGGACAGCGACGAGTTGGCTGACGACAAGTTGCGGGCGCTTCTGCTGGAGACACTGGATGCCTTCCCGTCGTTGACCGAGGAGATTCTGTCGAGCAACGGCCCAGCATTGGCATGACCTCATGTTTCACCTACCTACTCCGCCACGCACCAACCGTGTATAGCGTCGACTACCGGGTCAACGGCGACCCGGTGGTGGACGTGCCGATGACCGACGACGGAGTTGCGGCCTGCCAGGCGGCGAAGTCGATCGTTCCCATCGATGCCGTGGCAACGTGTGTGGCCAGTACATTCGATCGTTGTGTCCGCACGGCCGAGTTGATCACGGCTGGTCGCGTCCATGTACACCGCGATGCCCGGTTGAACGAGCTGGACTACGGAGCCTGCGAGGGCGGTCCGTTCCTCACCTATGCCCGCTGGCTCGCTGAGTACGGTCCACACGTTCGACCACCGGGCGCGCGGGAATCCCAGGCCGAGGGCATCGTACGGATGCTCACCGGACTACGGGCCACGTTGGGCTGGCCCGGACCGCGCCTGGTCGTTGCCCACGGTCTACTCGTCTCGGTGATCCAATGGGCGCAGTCCCATCCGCACCAGCCGCTGACCGACGTGTTCCTGCCCGCCGCGCGCTGTCTGACGCCGCTGGTTATAGGCGACGCTGACCTACGCGCCGTGATCGACTGGTTTCTTCGCGATCTCGACCACGGCATGCGCCGGCGCCGGGGCTGGCATGTCGACCTCGGGGTATTCCCGCGAGAGGCACGTGATGGTCTTGCTACCGTCAGTACGCACGCTTCAGTAAGCAGAGACGAGGACGAGGCAACTCATGCATGATGCCCGCACCCTACTCGACCTGGGCCAGGACGCTGTGCGCTCCTTGGCCAGGCGGGGCTACACGCTCGACCTGACCACGATTGAGGACCTGTTCGCACGCCGGAACTCCTCGATCAAGAGTTCGGACGAGTTGCGGGCAGAGTCTAAGAAGGTCGCCGCCGAGGTGGGCAAGACCGCCAAGGCCGGTGGAGACACGACCGAGCTGAAGGAGCGCGCACGAACTCTCAAAGATCGGGTGCGCGAGCTGGAAGAAGAGCAGGAGAAGGTTGAGGGCGAGCTTCGCGAGACGCTGCTAACGATCCCGAACTTCCCGGCCGAGGACGTGCCCAACGGGGACTCCGAGGACTTCAACGTTGAGATCCGCAAGCACGGCACGCCCCCGAGCTTCAGCTTCGACCCCAAGGACCACGTAGACCTGGGCGAGGCGATGGGCATCTTCGACTTCGGCCGTGCCGCGAAACTGTCGGGCTCACGGTTCAGCGTCACACGCGGCGCCGGGGCCGCGCTTGAGCGCGCACTGGCGACGTTCTTCCTGAACCTGCACACCGGACGCCACGGCTACCAGGAGATCAGCGTTCCGAACCTGGTGAACCGGACCACGATGACCGGCACCGGCCAGTTGCCGAAGTTCGAGGAAGACCTTTTCCGCACCGGCGTGGCCGATCGGGAGCTGTTTTTGATCCCGACCGCCGAGGTTCCGCTGACCAACCTGCACGCCGACGAGATCCTGCCCACCGAAGACCTGCCGTACGCCTACACCGCATGGACTCCGTGCTTCCGTTCCGAGGCAGGCTCGTACGGACGGGATACGCGCGGCCTTCTGCGTCTGCACCAGTTCTCCAAAGTGGAGCTGGTTCGGATGGTACGTCCCGAGGAGTCCCGCGCTGAGCTGGAAAAAATGCTTGGCCATGCCGAGGCGTGTCTGAAAGAACTTGGGTTGGCCTACCGCGTTGTGGCCTTGGCAGCCGGGGATCTGGGCTTTGCCGCCACGTTCACCTACGACATCGAGGTGTGGTTGCCCAGCCAGAACACGTACCGCGAGATCAGCTCCTGCTCCGACTGCAGCACATTCCAGGCCCGTCGCGCCGCGATCCGCACCAAGTCGAAGGACGGCGAGCGCGGGCTCGCCGCGACGTTGAACGGATCGGGCCTGCCGATCGGGCGCACGTTGGCCGCGCTTCTGGAACAGAACCAGCAGCAAGACGGTTCGGTGGTTATCCCCGAAGTACTGGTGCCCTTCACCGGGTTCCAGCGAATTGCGGCTGACGGCACTCCCGAGTCCTGACGGCGATGCTGGTCGGCATCTGCGACTTCCCAGGCGACTATGCCTTCCCGCCGTCCGGGTACGGCGGGATTGAACGGTGGCTGTGGGCTGTCGCGGTCGGCGCACGCGCCGCCGGGGCGACGGTGCACCTGCTTGGCCCGCAATGGCGGTCGGAGCTGGTCGATGAGTGGGAGATGCGGCCGATTCGGCTGGAGGACATGACGCCAGACGGGCGACAGGCCCGCATCCTGCGGGCCACCGGTTATGACCTGTTGGTGGTCGGGCACGAGTACCCGTCGCTACCTACCTGGCGGGCCGTGTGGGAGTCGCTGGATGCCGACGTGGCTACCTTCCAGCACTGGCCATATTTTCAGCACCAGCCAGGTGCGTTCGATGGAATGCGTTCGCGGCTGTACTGCTACTCACACCAGATGCGCGAGCGCTACGCCGCACATCGGCCCATCGCCGAACTAGCGGTGCATCTCGGGCTCGGTGAAGACGAACTACCCGTGCACGATGAGGGCGCGCTGCTGTGGATGGGACGGATCGATCAGCAGAAGGTTCCGCATCTGGCTATTCGTGCCGCCGCACTAGCAGGACGTAAGATCATCATCGCCGGGCCTGTGTTCGACCGTGATTACGTGGAGGCCCACAGCGCGGATTTCGGCGCCGAGCACGTCACCCTGGTCGGAGAAGTCGGCGGCGAAGTGAAGATGCGGCTTCTGGCCGACGCGGGCGCGCTCGTTTACACCTGCGCGCCCGACTACATCGAAGCTGGAGCTGCCAGCTTTGGCGAAGCCCTGCGCGCCGGGACGCCAGTCGTCGCACTGGCCTGGGCTCCAGGAACCTGCGCGGCGGCTGCCTTATGCGAACGGACTGGGGCCGTGGTCCAACTCGATCACGACGACGATGACCAGATCGCGGCGAAAGCGCTGGCGGACGCGATCGAGCAGGTGATGCTCCTCGGGGCGGCCGAGGTACAGGAAGTTGGCCTTGCCCGGTTTGATCCCGTACGGCATTTCCAGGCACTTGCCACGCGGCCATGCTGACTGGGCGCCCCGCCGAACTACTCGCCGCACTGCGGCGGACCTTTCCACACTGGGACTACACCCTCGACGGTGACCACGTAACTCTCACCTACGGGCAAGCAGTCAACGCCCATCGCCCGCCGCGGTGCCCTCCATCCTTGTCCGAGATGATCACGACGCTGACTGACGCCTGCGCCGCCCACGGCATTCGACGAGGACACCTGCTGCCCTTGCACGGCTTAGGCGACGCCGAGCTGACTTTCTCCGCTGTACAGGCCCTCGACCCGTACCTCAAGCACGGCCACCGCCACGTCCACGCGCACGGCTTCCTCCCACAACCAGTCGTGCGGTTCACAGGCCAGCGAGACGAGCACGGCGCGTTGTTGCCGGGCTTTGCGACATCGTTCGTCAACATCTCGATCATCGACCCGATCGACACCGTTCACGAACATGCGGCCCTGATCGACACTTGGATCGGCACGCTCTCGCGTCTTGGCTTCCACGCCCAGCACCTCACGATCAGCGGCAGTCTGGCCGTATGGCGACGCGCCCCAGTCGCTGGGATCACTCTGCGGTTCCATCACGAAGGCCGGGAACTCGGCGACGCCGTACTGCTGTGGAACAGCGAGGCCCCATCGAAGCTGGCCAGCGACATCGGTTCCGGCCTCGAACGACTGGCCTGGCTACTCACACGCCGGACCTGGGCCAAGGTCGTGTACGGCACCCTGGCCGAACAGGCGGACATGCGTGTCCTCGACGCCGTGCGCACTGCGACTCTTATCGTCGGCACCGGCATCTGCCCTGCCCCACGCGGACCTGGTAGCGCCGTTCGCCGTCTGCTCCGCAACGAAGCCGAGCGCATCGACGGGCTTGGGCTGAGCAGGATCGTCCGGTGGGCACACGCCTACTGGAGTGGAATCGTGCCGTTACCGGTACCGTGGCCCGAGGTCTGCCGCATCCTCGACACAGAAGCGGCAAGTGGGAAGGAATCGCGCTCCGACTGACCGGGTGGCATTCCGCCTGGAACACGCAACAGGATGGTCGGGCCGTATCCTCCGACCGTGACGACGGTCGGGCGGGCCTACGAACTGGCGGAAGCACTTCTGCGCGAGAGTCTGCCGCGAAGGTGGGAACACACACGGGGCGTTGCAACCTGCGCCAGGCGGCTCGCACCTCTCGTAGGGGACTTGGGCGAAGTCCTGGAGACAGCGGCCGTGCTGCACGACATCGGGTACGCACAGTCGCTTGTGGACACCGGTTTCCACCCACTCGACGGTGCACGCTATCTCCGGGCGGTTAACGCGGCGTCTCCGTCATCGTCGACGGCGGCGTCTGCCCCGCCGCCAACCACATGACGATCCTCGACTGCTTCACCCCGGAAGCGAAACTCGTACGCACTGGCCTCGTTCACCAGCGCGCTGTCACGGCGGCTCTTGGCCGAGATATCCGGGCTTCCTGATGGTGAAAACGCCGTTCTCGGCCCCGAACCTCACAGACACAAACCGGCAATGCCCTTCAACAGAGCCGCAAGCCAGGTAAACGCCAGATCCCGACCCCAGAGCTTCGACGCCGCGCAAGCCATCCTCGTTGCTCACCCAATCCAGCGAATAACGATGATCGTCACTCTGGCGGCAGGTAGTCCCGAAGCACTGCAACCACTCGCCGACCGTTGATCAACGCTGGCCGCAAATTCAGCTTGATCGTCGGTCTTCTCGAGGTGATCTCAACGCGCTGCGCGCGGCGGGCGATCGGGCGCGAGGCGCGACGGCGGTGGTCACGCTGGAGCCCTGTAACCACGTCGGCCGGACTCCGGCATGCCATCAGGCACTGATCGACGCGGGTATCGCCCGCGTCGTTGTGGCGTTGGTGGACCCGACCTCGCGAGGTGAAGGCGGGATCGCACGGCTGCGGCAAGCCGGCGTGGACGTCGTGGTCGGCGTCGCCGAAGACGAGGCACGGGCGCTGATGGGGCCGTGGCTGCGCAGCGTCGAACTCGGCAGGCCGGTCCTGATCTGGGGCACCGCCGTCACGGACGGGGCGACACAGACCGAGAACGAATCCGCGCGGATGCGACTACGGGCGTGGGCCGCACCGGGAGTTGACGTCATCGTCGACGAACACGGCCGAGCCACAGAAGCGGTCCCCGGTACCCACGGCGACGACGTGCTACGACTGCCTTCTGAGCCCCTCCCGCACGATCCCAGCGAGGCCGTCACGGTGCTGCACCACGCGGGCGCCCGGCGCGTACTTCTCCTCGACCACCACCAGAACGCGACGCAATCACCACTCATCTCCCAGCAGTGGGTGGACCGCCTCCTGGTACTGACCTGTGATCCCGGCACACCCTCGCTCACCACACCCCAGACAGCCGCAATTCCTGACGACTGGTTCGTGGACCGTCTGCACCCGGTTCCCGGCGGGGTCGTTGCCGAATACCGGCACGCCCCGGCCTGGCTAACGTCGACCTAGCCGAATTTGCCCTCGGCCCCGAATTCCGGCAGCCCGGCTGAGGCCCGCAGAATCCGTCCGTGGTCCCAGACGCACCGAGCTGAGCTCTCGATGTTGCCGGGTCTCAGAACAGCTCGCGCTGGCCTTGTTCCCGCATTTACGGGATGGGGTCACCATTCACGCGGGCCGCCACCGCTGCTGGCGTATACGCCGTGACGACCGGGCGCTCCCGCCAGGCTGCGCGTTCCTTGTTCGTCATATGGGCCCACAACGTGGTGCCTTTAGGCGCTGCGGCGCCAGCCCATCCCCAGTTCGTCGCCCGCCCACGCCAAGTGCTCCCCCCCGGGCGTCGTGTTCTAGCAGAGCAGGAGCTTCCGGTAGGTCCAGGCGAAGTGGAGGGCCGCTGCGGCGCCCGGAGACAGCTTCCCGGATTCGCTGAGCCATGTCAGCGTACTCGGCCGACGCCGCCGCGCAGGAAGCACAGGTTCTCATCGGCCGCACGCATAGCGCCGGCGGGCTCGGCGTCATCGGCGGCGACATCAACCACGTGCCGCCCGGCGACCGGGAACCACCATGGAACCAAGTCCCCGCACACGACCGATCCTCCCGCACCGTGGCGTCCGACCCAGTCATGCGCGCCAACACCATCGTCGGACAGGTCCTCTCCCGCGGCGACCTCATCGACGTCGCCGCCTACCTGGCCGACCAGCGCAACGATCCCTCACTGCGCGCGTGGACCGGCCACATCGGCATGGTCCGCCACCGACCAGATCCACATCACCAAGGCACTGCTACCGGCACTGGTCGACTACCACCGTATCGATGCCACGCCCTGGAGCGATCACGACGCCGTGGTAACCGTGCTCGACCCCGCCAAGCTCGCCGACGACAAGAATCTCACCTCATAACTAATCCCGAACCCGAACGCCGTTGTCGAGGGACTACCTCTACGCCACGGCGCCGCCATAACGGCCGTGCATGTCTCCGACAAGGAACTCCTGAGGCCGCAAGGAAAATGTGACACAAATCACTGAAAATGAGGCCCGGCTGGGACTTGAACTCCCTCCGTGGACCTCGACTCCCGGACCGCTTGCGCGCTATCCAGCCAGCCAAAACGGGGAGCGGCCCTGAAGCTTGTGCAACCACAATTTCGTCTAACCTCGCAGCAAGTAGGACGCTAAGGCGGTCTCCCCGTTGATCCACCAGTCGTCCAGCGTTGGCCTCGACAACGCGCCTGCTGGCCGGCTTGTCGGTCATCGCCTGGTCAGGGCTTCTAGCAGTTGCGACAGGCTGGTCAGGGTTTCCAAGGTCGACTTTGCGCCAGCGGTACGAAGGTCATCAACGGAGTACTTGCCGGAAGCGATGGCGATGACGTGTGCACCTGCGGTGAGCGCGGCGTCCACGTCTCCGGGAGTGTCTCCAATGAGGACAACCTGCTCGGCGGGGATCGTGGTACCGAGTTGTAGTGCTGCGCGTTTGCGGGCGATGCCGACGAGTTCGGAGCGGTCGCGGTGATCATCACCGTACGCGCCGACCGACAGGTCAAGGTAGCGATCTAGTCCGAAGGCTTCGACCTTGATGCGTGCCACGTCACTGGTGTTTCCGGTCAGGACGCTTTGGTGGATTCCCGGCTCGGCTTGGAGCGCGTCCAGGGCTTGCCGCACGCCGGGGAGCACCCTGCCGCGTGTGGTGAGTTCGTCAATCGCGGCGTGGTAGCCCTCGGCCAGTGCGGCGGCGAGCCGGTTCACAGCCGCCTCGGTGGGTTGGATGTCATGCAGTTGCAGGGTGTCGTGCATGATGTCTAGCTCGGTCCGTCCGTGGACCGTGGCGAGCTCACGCAGGGGTTGCCCAGTCGTCTCGGGAAACACTCGCTCATAGATCGAGCGCCCGACGCCTCGGGTCTCGATCAAGGTGTGGTCGATGTCCCAGAGCACCAAGAGCGTCTGGCCGTCGGTTGCCATAAGCGCCAGTGTTGCAGGTGATCGATGCCGTAGCATCAACCCGCAGACCCATTCTGGCTGGGGGCTGGCGACAGATGGTTGATCAACTGGCGCGGGACGTGGGTGAGCGAGTCCGATTCCACCGGCTCGCGGCCAAGAAAACCCAGTCCGTTGTCGCGGGGTTGGCTGGGATCACCGCTGATTATCTGTACCAGATCGAACGCGGTAAAAAGATCCCGACGTTGCCGGTCCTGCTGGCGCTGGGCCGTGCCCTTGATCTCCCTCCGGCCGCCTTGATCGACGACTCATCCCATGAGATTGCGCCACCGCATCAGCGCGCTGCAGGTGAAGACTTGCACCGGGCGATGACCTTGCCGGTGTCGGCAGACGAGGAGCCGATGCCGCTGGCTGATCTCCGCGCTCAGATCAACGAAGCGTGGCTAGTCTGGCAGTCTTCACCGACCCGATACAGCCAGGTCAGCGGTCTCCTTAGCCAACTGATTGTCGAAGTCGAACGCGCACTGCGGGCTGATGCCAGTGCCGACGCAGGAATCGAGGCATACCGCGCGGCTGCCGATCTCTACGGACTGACGCGCACCGTCGCCAAGCGCACGGGGCGAGTTGACTTGGCTTTCCTCGCGGCTGACCGAGCCCAGCGCGCGGCCGAGGCCAGCGGCGATTCGTTGCGGGTTGGCGCAGCACGGTGGAACTTGGCGCACGTCGCCTTAGCCGAGCGCCACCACGACGTGGCCGAAGATATTGCCATGAGCGCAGCCCACGATCTGCGCGAGCACTCCGGCCCAGACGCAGCCGCCGTGTACGGTTCGCTGGTCCTCGTGGCCGGGGTGGCCGCCGCGCGTCGTCGCGATACCTGGACGGCCCGAGACCGCATCCGCTCGGTGACACCGGTCGCCTGGAAAACCGGCGAACGCAACACCCTCTGGACCGCCTTCGGCCCCACCAATGTCGCCATGCACGCGGTCAGCATCGAGGTCGAAGCAGGCGAAACCAGCCAAGCGTGCCACCTGGCCGAGGAAATCGAGCACGAGCGCTCGCCGTCGATCGAACGCCGCGTCGCGTTCCTGCTGGAACAAGCACGCTCCTACCAGCAGCGCAAGGACTACGGCAGCGCTTTGGTTCTCCTGCACAGCGCCGAGCGCGAAGCACCCGAGGATGTCGCCTATCGCCCACTTGCCCACGACATCCTGCGCAGCGTCGTGCAACGCGGCAGCCGCACCACGGCGAAGGAAGCCGCGCACCTGGCCGACCGGTTGTCCGTGCCGGTGAGCTGAAGCCAGACCGCCGGGCAACCCGGACTGTCAGCTCGGGTTACTCGCGGGTAATCGAGCTAGCTTCCTCCGCATGGTCCCAAGGGTCGGGACGCAGCCACGCGTGGCGGGGCATCCCCCGACACCTCCCGCGAGGGTTGATCGGTCTCGGCCTTGGGAGCCACTCCAACCGTGATGGAGGGAGAACGATGGCTGACCGCGTGTCCTTCGAAGGCCCAGCACGGAAATTCAGCTCTGTTCAGAACAGCCGCACCCGCACTCCCATCGTGGACCAGCACGCGACCTGGATCGCGGTCAACCCGATCCAGGGCTGCCCGAAGGCGTGCACCTACTGCTTCCTCAACGAGCGCGGCCAAACCGCCGTGCCCCCAGAACATCTGGCCTCGGCCATCCACACCGTGGACTTGTTGCTGAACTCTTCGTTCTACGGCCCGTCTCGCCCGGTTGCCTTGTACACCTGGACGGACGTGATGGCCCTGCCCGCCTCACGTGCGCATCTCGCCGAACTGCTGGAGGGATTGGTCCGACGGCGGGTGTCCAACCCGATTGTCCTGATCACGAAGTGTGACGTTCCGGACGAGACGATCAAGGTCATCAACAACGCGCGGCAGCGCGGTCTGATCGTACTGGTCTACCTGAGCTACTCGGGACTGGGACGGAACATCGAGCGCGGCATCCGCCACGTGGCCATCGAGGAGAACTTCCCGAGGCTAGCCGAGGCAGGGGTTCCGATCGTGCACTACTGGCGTCCCGCCTTCCCAGAATCGGCCACGACAACAACGATGGAACGGGTCTTGGACTGGGCATCACACTATGCGCGATGCACGGTCGCCGCTGGCCTGAAAGTTGAGAAGGCCGCGCTGCCTCGCTTGTCGGAGGCGTGGCCCGAGTTAGCGAGCACGCCGGCTGTGACCGAGGCGGAAGGCGTTTATCCGCGCGATTTCTGGGAGTTCATTCACCGCACGTGGCAGCGGTACCCCGATTATCCGCTGTTTCATACGAACTCGTGTGCGCTGTCCTATGTTCTGGGCAGGCCGGACGAGTTCGGTGTGTTCGGCAGCCAGGTCTGCCGGGTGCGCAACAACTGCCCAATCGCTCAACGCAGCCTGTGCACGGCCACCGACGCCGAATGGACCGCGCCAACCGCAGACGATGTGCGTGCTGCATTGGCACATCGAGGGCTGGGCCAGGTTGCGTTCACGCTCGCCGAAGCCGGCAGGGAACTGATCATCGAGGCTGCGGTGGAAACGAACCTCGCCGCTGCGTTGACCCAAGACCTGGGTGTCCGGGTCCGGGTTTCCCGAGACGACGCCGACGCCTACTGGAGCAGCGGCACCGCTGGGGCCACGCCCGTGATCCTGGGATGACCCGCACCATGCTCAGTGCCCACCTGCACGAGGTCCTGGCCGACGTGCGCCGACTGCGCACGCGTTTCGCCCAGACCGCACCGCAAACCTGGGAGCCGACTACAGCCGCGGCAGAACTCCCTGTCCAAGTAGGACATCTAGCCTTGTGTTTGCTCCGCCAGCACGGGGCCAACGTATCCGCGCTGGAAGACCCGCAGCGTCCCATCACCAACATCGGAGACGAACTGGCGGACATCGTGCTCGCCTCGTTGAGCATCAACGTCCTGGCCCACTCCGAACCCGCCAAGGCCACCCCATACCCACCACAGGTGTCGAACGAGGTAGAGGCATTTCTGCGACTGCTGGTCGCCGCGGGCAACCTCTCGGAAGCAGCATTGGTGGAGCACCACTACCGACACCGGCCCACGGGCACACCCCCCTCGCTGTCCGAGGCCGCGGCGGCGGTCATCACCGCATGCGACGTGCTCGCTGACCAACTCGGGCTTGATCTCGTCGCCGAGTTCCGGTCGATGGTCGCCGACGCGGATTCCTTCCTGGACCATCGAGGTGATGCGTCGTGAACCACCTGGGAGAGTTCAGCACCCATACTCGCGACGGCGATCACGTCACCAAACACCTCAACTCACGCCACCCCGCCGGGAACCGGTTCATCACGGCGGTCACGCGCACGGGCGAGGATGGAATGCGGGCCTACCTCGGCGCCTTGCGGTCCGCTGAGGTGACACTTCCCGCCGAACTGCACATCGTCGCGACGGACCCGCTGACCGTTCGGCACCGCTGGGCGCCAGGCGCGACACTGCTGGAGGCCGCACACACCGACCCAGTGACGTTCTCGACCGCAGTCGCTGAGATTAGACGATGGGTACAAGCCCTCGACAGTGCCGACGCCCGCATCGACACGAACCTCGCGAACTTCTGTCTGTCCGGCGATCGACCGGTGCTGGTCGATGTGCTGCCACCGCTAATCCCGAGTCTCCGGCCCGAGCCCGACACCCTGTTCGGCGAGTTGTTCGCAGCGCTGTGTTTCGACACGCCGATCATCCTTGATGCCCTGATCGGCTACGCACTGCGGACAGTCCTGCGAACAGCAGATCAGTCTGCCGCGCAAGGGCTTCTTCCCGTCGCCTACGAACTCACCAGCAGCACTGCTACCAGCAACGGTTTCCCTGCGAGGTGGTTCCGCGCCCGTCGCAGGCTCGCAGTCCGGGCAGTGGAAGGCGACGCAAGTCCAGAGCAGGTTCAGGACTTCTTCGTACTCACTTCGGTTCTGGGCTTCCGCCAGCTCGACGAAAGGGGCCGGCGACTGCGCATCGATCACGTCGCCCGACGCATCCAGGAATTGGGGGCGTGACGATGACTCGACTGCCCTACGAGAGATGGACGTCCCACGCCGGAGACCTGGCGTTCACGGTAACCGCGCCACCAACGTGGGCCGAGGAGCAACAACGCTACCTTGCCCAGTACCTGCCCGGTCGTCTCGGAGATCGTGAGCTGGGAACCTTCCACCTGGACGTGCACGTCAACGACGCGGGCTGCCACCAGATCGTCTGGCAGGCCACACATCCGCCGATCGCCAGGCGCATCGAGCCGGTGCCCGGCGTGGTTCTCCTGGAAACACTTACATCCTCCGGTGCACGCTGCTACGCCGTCGCCGCCGACGGTCTGGAACACCAAGCCAGGGCCTATGCAGTGCGGGTGCACGACCGGCATATCGAGCTGTATCTGCACCGGACGGCACGCAAGCCGCATGGCTACCCACTTCGCCTGATGCGGGAAGCCATGCTGCGCACCTACGAAGAGCACGGCGACGTCGTCTTCCACGCGGCGGGAGCCGACCTCGACGGGCGTGGTGTGATGATCTGCGGGCCACGCTCGGCGGGCAAGACCACCCTGCTGACCTGCCTACTCCGGGTCACGCGCGGTGACCTGCTGTCCAATGATCGACTTATCCTTGACCGCCGCGGACGCATGGTCGCGGTACCGCTGCCTGTTCCGGTGGCGCGCGGCACCATCGATGCAGTCCCCGAACTGGGCAACGCGGTTCGAGCGCTGTCTCGTCCGCAACGCGACGTGGGCGAGTTGCCCACAACGTTCGGTGCCACCGCGAAAGCCGAGTTCAGCGCGCAGGAGTACACCACGGCACTCGGCACATCGCTTGCGGCCGGTTCGTGGCTGCGGACCATCATCGTGCCGCACCTCGCCGATACCACCGAGCCCACGCGGACACGCCTGCTCCCGGTCGAGGAAGCCCAGCAAATGCTGGCGGCCAACTGCTTCACCCCGCACGACGAGTTCTGGATCCGGCCCTGGCTGGTGCCGCGCACGACACCAGACGCCGAACTTCACCGCCACTCTCAGCAGCTCACACAACAGCTCGCAGCAGACATCCCGTGCTTCGAAGTCAGCTTCGGTGTCCGTAACCCGCTGGATCAACTCGACAAGGCCGTCCTGGACCTGCTGAGGAACCCCCAATGAACACGCCACCATTCCCCGCCGTCGTAACGGCAGCGGGAGCCGCCACCCGCTTCCACCCGTTCTCAGCAGCCGTGCCCAAGGAAATGCTGCCGTTGGGCCATACCCCAGCGGTCGAGCACGTGATCGTCGAATGCCTTAACGCCGGGGCGACCGAGGTCATCGTCGTCACCCGCCCTGGCGATCACGTCATTCCCGCCTACGTACGCAGCCTGCGCGAGGACGGCCTGCCCGTCGAGACTGAAGAGGAAGACCTCAGCCATGGCTACGGCAACGCTACACCGCTTTTGACCGTTCGTGATCGCCTGTCGGCCTGCGAGACCTTCGCCGTTGCCTTCGGCGATGACATCCTGCTTGGCGAACAGCCGTGTGGATGGAACCTCGCCACTATGCACGACCGGATGCACCACGACGTGGAGGCAGTCATCGCCGCTCAGCGCATCCACCCGAGCAAGACCCGCTCATTCGGCATCATCGACACCAACCCAGCGCACGCCGAACAGGTCGCCGCGATTCGGCAACGGCCCGACCCGCGGACCGTAGCCGAACCCCTTGCGGTGGTCTCCCGTCTGATCCTGCGCCCGTCGATCCTCGACCGGCTTGTGCCCACCGAGCTGGCTCGTGGCGAAGTCGACCTGGGTATCGCCGCAGGCCAGCTCGCCACCGAGGCCAACGTGGGCGTGCATCGGATCGCGGGACACTGGGTCACCGTCGGCGACCCACGCCACTACCTCGACGCCATGCAAACCTACTGGCACCTGCACGCAACCGGGCCCGCCACGACCGGATAGGGATAACTCGTGAAACTGATCGACATCTTCGACGACCGCTACGAACACGTCGGCACCGAAGACAAGAAGGAGGCCCACCGCCAGGGCCTGTGGCACCGCACCTTCTCCGCACTCGCGCTCAACCCCACGAATCGCCGAGTACTGCTGCAGAAGAAGACGCCCGGCCGCTACACCTTCGACCGGCCCGACTACGCCGACATCACCGTCGGCGGGCACTACCACGCAGGCGAGGACATCCCCGAGGGCGTCCGCGAGGTACACGAAGAACTCGGCCTGCCCGTCACCTACACCGATCTCCACCCGATCGGCTTGCGACAAACCGCCGTGACGCTGGCACCGGACTACATCGAACGCGAATTCCAGCACTGGCACCTGCTACCGCTCGACGTAGACCTCGATGCCATCCCGCTCTCGGATGCCGAAGTCTCCGGCCTGGTGGATATCGATCTCGACGACGCGATCACCCTTGCCGACGGCGACGCCGACGCCGTTCCAGCTCGCTATGCCACCCGCACCGAGCGGGGCTTGACCTACACCGAAGGCAGCCTGTCCCGCACCGAACTCGTGCCCAACTACCTCAAGCTCGACCAGCTCTATCTACGCCTGTTCGTCGCCGCTCACCGCTACTGCGGCGGCGAGCGAGCACACCTGTTCTGGTAGCTAGCCCGGAGACGCCTCATGCGCATCGCGATCGTGGTGGGCACCCGCCCCGAAGCCATCAAACTCGCACCCGTCGCCGAACGCCTCGGCCCGGACGCGTTCATCATCCACACCGGACAGCACTACACCACCGGCATGACCGCGCACCTCACCCCGAGCCTCGTGCTGGATGCCCACCCCGATCGCAGGGCCACCCGAGGACACCAGCTCGGTTCCTGGACCAACGCCCTCGACCACGCCTTTCGTGAATACCGGCCCGACTCGGTGATCGTGCAGGGTGACACCACCTCAGCACTGGCCGGCGCGCTCGCCGCCAACACCACCGCCACCCCGCTGGTCCACATCGAAGCCGGGCTGCGCAGCTTCGACCGAGCCATGCCAGAGGAACACCACCGAGTCCTCATAGACCACCTCGCCGACCTCTGCTGCGCCCCCACACCGTTGGCACGCAACAACCTTCTCGCCGAATGCATCCCGCCCGAACGCATCAAGACCACGGGCAACACGATCGTCGAAGCCGTCACCACGGCCCTGCCCAGTCGCGACGACCAGGCCGCCATCCTCAACCAACTCGGACTCGCAGGTGAGCAGTTCGTCCTGGCGACGTTCCACAGGCCCGAAAACGCTGACAACCCTGGTGCGCTGGAAGTCATTCTGCGAGAACTCGCAGCCCTGCCAGTACCCGTGGTCTTCCCACTGCATCCCCGGACACAACGCCAGATCATGGCTTCCGACCTCGCAGAACTCGCTGGCAGGCTCCGCCTCACCGGCCCGCTCGACTACCCCGCACTGCTCTCGCTGATTCGACACGCAGCGATAGTGATCTCCGATTCCGGCGGCATCCAAGAAGAAGCCACCGTGCTCAAACGCCCCATCCTCGTCGTGCGACACAGTAACGAACGCCCCGAGGTCGAAGACCGCTTCGGCACCCGCCGCAGACCCGGCCCCGACATCAGCGCTGTCACCATGACTTGGCTGTCCGACCTCGACGCAATCCACGCACAGCTCGCCCACCTCCCCTCGCCATACGGCGAGGGCACCGCCTCCGCGCAGATCGTCCACGCCCTACGCGCCACCTTTGCGGGACAGCAACCAACCGAGCGTCATCTGCCGACAACCGCCTGACAACGGCCCAACGGCTAGGAGAACTTGTGCACCATGGCGGACACCCGAGCGGCCCGCCATGCACACCCAACACCTCGCAGGGAGCGTCGAATGAGTCTCTTCACTGGGACCGCCACCTACTACCGGCAGTTCCGTCCCGGCATTCCAGAGGACGTGGCAGTGGTTCTCGACCAGGCTGCCCCAGTACGCCCCAGCGGCCCCCGTCGGCTCCTGGACGTCGGCACTGGAACTGGCCTCGTGGTCGAGGCGCTCCTGGGCCGCTTCGACGACGTCATCGCGGTCGATAACGACGCCCACATGCTCGCTGCGGCCGAGTCGTCGCTGCGGCCGAAGTTGCCCGAGAACTCCCGCCTGAGCCTCGTGGAGAGCAGCGCCGAGGACTTCACCCCGCCTACCGGCTGGCAGGCCGAACTCGTCACCGTCTGCCGAGCGTTCCACTGGCTCGACCAAGCCACCATACTGACCCTCCTGGATCGCCAGGTTGCCCCGGATGGCACGGTCGCGATCTTTGCGGACAACAGCTTCTGGGCCGCGGGCAGCCCGTGGAAGGAAGCGGTCCGGGAGGTCATCAAAAGCTTCCTTGGGGAGCAGCGACGCGCCGGTGCCGGCACCTTCCAGCACCACAACCGCCCCTACAGCGAAATCATGCAGGAATCGCCCTTCAATGAGGTCGAGGAAGTACGGGTCCCCGTCCACCGCACCTGGACCACCGAGAGCATCCTCGGCTACCTCTACTCGACATCCTTTGCCGCACCCCACCTTTTCGGCGACCAGCTGAAGGAATTCGAGGCCGCGGTGAAGAACCGCCTGGCCGACTTCAGCGACAACGACACCTTCCCCGAGGACAACGAGTTCCTCATCCGTCTCGGACGGCGAGGCCGGAGATGACAGCCGCCGGCGAGAAGCAGTCATACGGAAAGCTGACGGCACCGCGCATCGCGGTGGAGCTGAGCGAGCGGTCGATCCTCTGCCTGCCGGTCGGATCGCTCGAACAGCATGGCCCTCATCTGCCGCTCAACACCGACACCGTGATCGCCGAGCGCTTCGCCGACCGCTTGGCCGCACACGTCACGCAGCGGCACGACGTATGGGTCGTGCCGCCCGTGCCCTACGGGCTGTCCCCGGAGCACGCGTGGTCGTCAGGCACCGTGACCCTGGACATCCCGCTCTACACCACGCTGATCGAGACGCTCGTAGCGGACTACCTCCGTTCTACCCCTGCACGAGCCGTGCTCATCGTCAACGGCCATGGTGGCAACAAGGGCGCCCTTGAAGCCCTCGTGCACCAGCTCCAACGCAAGCACGACGTGGCCATCTGCGTCGTGAACCCCGGCTCCGTTGCCGCTGGCCGGATTAAGACCGGCAACGAATTCCCCGAGGTCCACGCCGGCGTCCGGGAAACCTCGCTCATGCTCGCGCTTGCCCCCGACCACGTACGGCTGGATCTCCTCCCAAGCGACTCCTGCCCCGACCCTGGCCAACGGGAGGAGATCCAGCGTCTCGTCCTCGACCGGGGCGCGACTTGGCCGTGGTCGTCGGACGATCCCGCGATCTCCAAGAACGGCGTCATCGGCGGCGACCCACGCAAGGCCGATGCGGAATTCGGGCAGGCCCTCGTCGCCGCGGCCCTGGACGCGGGCGCCGCTGTCCTCGACCGGCTCGCGCCACCCGCCCCTCACGAACCGACCGACCATCGGAGAACTCATGCTCCTCACCGCTGATGAGAAGGCCGCTTTCAAACGGGACGGCGTCGTCATACGACGCGGGGCGGTCGCTCCCAACCTGGTCAAACGCGCGGTGTCCCTCATCGATGAGCAGTACCGCGAAGAGCTGACCCCCGACGCCATACCCGCGTACACCCAACGCACCTTTGTGCCGAATCTAGGAAACCACCCCGAGATCCTCGCCCTCTACGCGGAGACCGAGGCCGCACAACTGGCCTCCGACCTTCTGGGCGACACAAGTCCGGTCACCACCACCCAAATCCAGATACGTGTGCCCGAACACGAATTCCCCGGCGTGCAGCAGGCCAAGGCGATGCACGTCGACGGCGTTTCCTGCCCCCACCTCGATCCACGAGAACTGCGCACCTTCTCCTTGCTCGTCGGCGTTGTCCTGTCCGACATCAAGGATCCGAAAGGTGGTGCACTGCACTACCTGCCCGGCGGACACCTCACCATGGCCCGCTGGTTCGCCAACGAGTGGTCACTCGGGATGACAGACCAGGTACCGCCGGAGATCGACCGTGAGCACGGAACGCCCCTACTCGGTGCACCCGGGGACGTCCTGCTCATGCATCACCTCGTCCCGCACTCGGTCGCGCACAACCTCATGCCACTCCCCCGGGTGATGGCGTACTTCCGGGTCTCCCATCCAGACCACGCAACCCGTCGACTCGAAGCCCTCCGCGACCCCTGGCTCGACTACCCGCCCCTCACCGATGCGCCCTCCTCCACGACTTCCCAGGAGTAGCCGCATGCGCGTCACCAGCCCCAACGAACTCGACACCGCAGTCCGCGCGATCGAGGCCGGAGAACTGATCATCGTCCCCACACAGCGCTGGTACATGATCTGCACCGACGCGAGCAATGGGGACGCGTGCGACACCATCTTCAAGGGAAAACGACGCCCCAGCACCAAGTCCCTCGCTTACGTCGCTCCCTCACTCACTGCCTGCGAGGAGCACTTCCAACTCAGCGATGAGGCACGGAAACTCGCCAAGATGTTCTGGCCCGGCGACCTTGCACTGCTCCTGCCATGGCGCAACCCGGAAGACGCCGCTCGGTATGTGGCAGTCGGCTCCCCAGCACTCACCACCGTGGCTCCGGGATTCCTCGGTGAACTCGCAGCGAGGTCGAACGTTCCCGTCGCCGCGACCACCGCGAACATCTCCGGAGACGCCGGCCCGGACGACCGTGGTCCCGCTGTGATCCTCGACGAGGTACAGGCCTTCCTCGCAACCTCCGGCCTCACGGTCTCCGTCATCGTCGACGGCGGCGTCTGTCCCACCGCCAACCACATGACGATCATCGACTGCTTCACCCCGGAAGCGAAACTCGTACGCACTGGCCTGGTTCACCAGCGTGCTGTCGCTGCGGCTCTTGGCCGAGAGGTCCAGGCTTCCTGATGGTGAAAACGCCTTTCTCGGCCGAACCTCACCGATGCAAACCGGGCAATGCCCGTCAACGAAGTCGCAAGCCAGGTAAGCTCCAGCTCCCGGCCCCAGGGCTTCGGCGCCGCGCGAGCCATCGTCGTTGCTCACTCAATCCAGCGAATCACGATGTTTCTCACGCTGGCGGCAGGTAGTCCTGAAGCGCAGCAACCACTCATCGACCGTTGATCAACGCTGGCCGCAGATTCAGCGCGATCGTCGGCCTTCTCTCGAGGTGATCTCGATAAAACCGACAATGATGGGAAACGCACGAGACTACCGCGAGGCCCTCGGGTTGCCGCTGATCCAGCATCTCGCCGAACTCACCGACCAGTACGGGCTCCCGCACGACGATGAACCCGATGACGGCCCCGCCGGCAACGAGACCGAATCAGCCGCGGAGACCGCCTGAAACCACGCCCGGCGACGGCCGGCCTCCGGCAGAGCCGGACGTCGTGCGGTCACCTCCGGCATCCAGCAGGGGCCGGTTCGCGACACACCACTCGCGTGCCGGTCTCGGCGGCATCCTGTCATTGCGAACGGGGAGGATCAGAACCGCTGATGTCTCAGCAGCAGGCCCAGGCCACAGCCCCGACAGAATCCTCGGCACCCGGTGATCGCGCCGCAGGGCACCCGGGAACGCTGATCGGTGTCGATGACCTCGAACCACCCCGGTGGGCTTCGGTCGATGAGCAGGTCGCTGACGCAAGCCTGTGGCAGACGCTGCGGGAATTGCCCGCCACGGCCGCGATCATCGTGCGCTTGTCCTGGGCCACCGCGCCGCGCTTGACGCTGCTGGCCGGCGTCGTCCAGTTGCTGTCCGGATGCACGACCGCCTTCGGGCTGTTCGCCACCGCCAACGCACTGACCGTACTGCTGGAATCCGGCCCCACCCCGCAACGGGTTATCGACTCGCTTCCGGCCATCGCCGTCGTAGTCGCCTCGTTCGCGCTGCGCGGGCTGCTGGACACCGCCGTCAGCGCCGTGCAGGGCACGCTGACACCACGGGTACGGCACGCCGCCCAGGATGAGATCAACACCGCCGTCGCCGGTGTCGCCCTGATCACCTGGGAGGACGCCGATTTCCGCGAGCTCGCCCGCCAGGGCGGCTATCACGGTGTGCTGGCTACGGAAAACAGTGTCCGCAACATCGCCGAAGTCACCTCCTCCCTGGTGTCCCTGACCGCAGCTGTGGTCACGACAGGGCTTCTCAGCCCCTGGCTGGTTCCGGTCCTGCTGCTAGCCACCGCCGCCGACGCCTGGGCGGCCATGACCAGCGCCAAACTCGGCTACCGCTCGTTTCTGAGCATGGTCTCCCGCCGGATGCGGCTGCACGTCGTCGAAAACCTCCTCGTCGCCCGCGATGTGGCCGCCGAACGCACAGCATTGACCCTGCACGATGTCCTGCTGACCGAGCACCGGCGCGTCGCCACCGACGTCACCAACGAAGCGATCCGCCTGGAACACCGCAAAAGCCTCGTCCGCCTACTCGGGCGCACTCTGTCCGGTACCGGCACCGGACTCGCCTACATCGTGCTGGGAATCCTGCTGTATCTGACGGTGATGCCACTGGGACTGGCCGGCGCCGCCGTGATGGCGATGCGCACCGCCACCTCCGCACTGACCAGCACCATGGTCGCGATCAACCGGCTCTACGAACACTCCTTCTACCTGCGCTTCTACGAAAAACTGCTCCACGAGGCACGCGGACACCACCCGCCGGTCTCGGAAATCACCGCGCCACGCGACCCCGAAACCATCCGACTGGACAACGTCTCCTTTACCTACCCCGGCCAAGACCAGCCAGCACTGCACAACATCAACCTGACGCTGCGCCGAGGCGAAGTGATCGCCCTGGTCGGCGAAAACGGATCCGGCAAAACCACCCTCGGCAAAATCCTCACCGGCCTCTACCCACCCACGCACGGGACCGTCTGGTGGGATGACGTCGACCTGGCCACCGCCGACACCCGCTCGGTCTACGAGCAGATCGCTGTGATCGCCCAGGAACCCGCACGCTGGCCCATGATCGCCGGAACCAACATCCGCATCGGGCGCCTGGACTGCGCCACACATGACGCAGCATGGCATGCAGCCGTTTCAAAGTCAGGAGCCGACGAAGTGCTCAACGCCCTACCACACGGCGAAAAGACGGTGGTATCCAAACAGTTTCGGCAAGGCCAAGACCTCTCCGGCGGCCAATGGCAACGCATCGGCGTCGCCCGCGGCATCTACCGTGACGCCGCTATCCTCGTCGCTGACGAGCCCACCGCCGCACTCGACGCGAAAGCCGAGGCACGCGTATTCGCCGGGCTTCAACACGCCACCAACATCAGCCGCTCGGCCAACAGCGACCGCGCCACCAGAACCACCGTGCTGGTCACACACCGCCTCGCCAACGTATCCCGTGCCGACCGCATCCTCGTTCTCGATCAAGGCCGCATCGTCGAGTCCGGCACGCATCAGGAACTCATGGCGCTCGGCAGCCACGGCCATTATCACCAGCTGTACTCACTCCAAGCGCAGGCCTACCGAAACGCCGCCGATACCCTATGACGTCGATCGCACCAGAACATCACGGCCTCTCCAGACAACAGGCACTGTCCGGCAGCCGTCGACCTGGCCAGGCAAACCAACTTCCACCACACTCACAAGAGCCCGACGACACCGAGACAGACGAACGCCGCGGCGAACCCGAATCCGCAGTCCGCCTGCTGCTCACACGCGAGAACTTCGCACGGCACCTCCCGGACTGGCCCGTGGCGGTAGAGGGCCTGCAGCCGTGCCTCCCGCTGTTGGGAATCAGCCCATGACCGAGCTGGCTGACCGGATAGATCCATGGCCCTTTCGACACCTCGTGCTACGCACACCGCGGTTGGAACTCCGGCCGGATGACGACGAAGGGTTGCTCGAACTCGCCGAAGTCGCGGTCGCGGGGGTACACCCTCCGGAGGGGCTGCCGTTGGGCAGGTTGTGGCGCGACGAATCGACCGAGGACATCGCCCGGGGCTTGGTGCAGGCGCTCTGGCGTGATCGCGCGAACCTCAGCCCTGTGGACTGGTCGCTGAACTTCCTCGTCCGCCAAGGCGGCCAGGTGATCGGGTTCCAAGGTATCTCCGCCAACCAGTTCGCGGTCAAGCGCGAAGTCGCCACCGCATCATGGCTCGGGATGCCATTTCAGGGTAAGGGATTCGGTACCGAGGCCCGTACGGCCGTACTCACCATGGCCTTCGACTACCTCGCCGCCGTTCAGGCACGCACCACCGCCTGGGAAGACGCGCACGCCTCCCAGCAGGTCAGCCGTAAGCTCGGGTATCGCCCAGACGGCACCGAGCGCGGCGTGCGACGCGGACGACCCAGCTCGTTCATACGAATGCTGTTGCGCTGCAGCGACTTTGACCATCACCGACCGACGTGGCCGCTAGAGGTTGAAGGTCTGCAGCCCTGCTTACCGCTTCTCGGTACCGACCAGCCGCGATGATCCGGACGACAACTCGGAGCACATTGGAGCACGCCGTCGTGGGATTGGTGTTGCGCAAGTCGACGGTGCCCGCTGCATAGACACCCAAAGTCCGGATCGTTGCGAAGCGACGCTGGTGGCGGCCGGCGACTCTTCAGCCAATGCCGCTACTAACGCCACAAGATCAGCACGTAGTGGCGCCGCAGTTGTCCGTACGTGTGTTGGTGGACTCTTGCGCCTGCGGAATGTTCCGAACTTGTCAGACATCGAGCCCACAGTGCTGGGCTGTGTAGTACTCCGCCGTCACCCGATCATCGAACCGCAGTTCTTGCGGCCGCGTGGTGTGCACGATCTGGTTCACCCGCACACCGCCGGACTCGGCGATATCCCGCGAACCGACCTCTCGCGGCGCAACCTGAGCCCGTGGTCACGTTGGTCACCATCTCCCCGATGCGCACGGCAGGGCCGGCTGCCCCGGAGATCCGCGAGCACGGCGTGATCGTGGGCGATGTCGACTTCGAGAGTAAGCAACCATGTGCCGAAAGAAACCTTGCTGCGATCCTTGGTCCGCAGACGAGCCGTAGCCCCGTTTCCCGGATCAGGGCAACGGGGCTTCAGGCTTGCGAAAGGCGTACGCGCTAAGGGAGTTGGGCGTTCTGAACGCCTGCCCACGCGGCTAGGCGTGCCACCGGATCTGCACGGCGACGTGCTGTCGCGAGGTTTCGGATCGTCTCGTGAACCATCGGGTGGTACTTCGCTTGCTGCGGAGCGATTTCCTTTGCTTTGTACAGGCTCTGGGTTGCCTTCTCGTGATCGCCGTGCAGTAAAAAGCCTCGCGCTACGTCGATCCAGTGGTGCCCGGATCGTTCACGCTGGGTGTGCGTGGGGATCTCGAAGCGCTCGGAACGCTTCACCGCTTCAGTGCCGTCGAGCGCTTCAACGGCGAGTCCCACTGACCAGATGTTGACGTTCGTCGGCCCGAAGCACAGGCGGTAGTCATCGCGGTCGACTCCGAGCCGCTGGGCGGCTTCCTGGGCTTCCCGCCAATGGGCGTCAGCGCTGGCGAGGTTTCCGGATCGGGCAGCGGCCAGGCCGGACTTGAGGTGCAGGTTGCCCCACACGGCTATCGCCGGCGCATCGTCGCCGCGGACACGGTCTTCGATCCGCGCACGACTCTGTTCAAGCAGTCGAAGGGCGCTGTCCCAGTCGGCTGCGCCTATCATCTCGCCTGCGCGTTGGTAGTGTCCAACTAGGACAGCGAGTTCGTCGCCGCTACGTTCGGCCGCCCACTCATAGCGGTCAACCGCCACCGACGACAGGTCGATGTAGCCGAGCTTGTATGCGGCCTGACTTGCCGCGTAGTACGCCTCGGCGAGCAGCCAGTACGCCCGCTCTTGATCGGTACCTGAACTACTCCAGACCTTCGCCCGTAGTTCGTTCAGTAGGCCGGGAAGTTCAGCGCCGAGGGCGTCCAGATTGACTGCGTGGCGGTGGCCGGATGCCTGGGCGACAGCGGCGGCCAATTGATCCATTGGCCGGGGGCGAACCGACTCGTCCGGTGGAATGCTGTAGGCCGCAAGTTCTCGCCTCAACGGCGGAATCGTGGAATGCACTCGGTGTTCGGCCCGGCTATGGCGGTGCTCAAAGGGTTGTCCGAGTAGGTCGGCGACCCCGGTATTCAGAGCCCGTGCCACTGCCGAGACGAAGGCTGGCGATGCTGGAGCCCTGCCCTGCTCAACCTTACGAACAAGGGATGCGGAGAGGTTGGCCCTCTCGGCCAGGCGCTCCTGTGTAAGCCCTGCCAGCTTCCGTGATTGGGCGACTCGTCGTCCTATGCCGTCTTCTGGCTGGTCCATCACGCTGCCCTCCGGCTGTCGGTCGCGTGCTTACACGGCATTTTACCGCCTCCACCCCGGTCTCGATCTTTGTCAATTTTTTGTCAGTTCGCGCCCGCGAGTAGTCATAACGTCACGGTTTGTATCTGCACGGTAGACCCCTGGGGAGGTCGTCATGAACACAACGGAGCTGATCAGCACGCCAGCCGCTGGTGAGGATCGCGTGCTCCATCGGTAACAGGACCGCCGGCCGCGTTGTACCCCCAGGTGGCGTGGCCGGGCGATGAGGCGGGTGGCGCAGCGTCGAGTCCGACGGAGCTTCCAGGACTCCCAGACTCCGCGCGCCGCCCGCCGCCCCTCAAGCAGATCGAGGTGAGCGATGACTCTGCAATCCCAACGCCTGTTCATCACGTGGTTCAGGAGTGGCGCCGACGGCCGCAGCTATGCGGTCACCGACGAGGAGGCGACACGGGCATGCCACGGCGGGCGGGACGCCCAGGCAGTCTGCGGTCACTCGGTCACGCCGGTCTCGCTGACCGTCCCCTCAGGCAGACGTTGCCATCGGTGCGAACTCTACGTTCGGGCCCGCGCCACGATGACCGGCTTCGATCTCGAGTCGGACCGGCGTCGTCATCGCCACCGCAAGTCGTCGCTGATGCGGCGTCTGCTCCACAGACGTTCTGGTCGGTCCGTCACTCCGTGTGCCCCCGAACGGACTGGCCAGAGCTTGGCCACGGTGGGCCTGTCGCGGTGAACCCCCGACACCGGCAGGCCCGCCGTGTACCACCACCTCAAGGAATGCTCATGCCGCCGACGCCATTCACCAGCGAAGAAGCCCCGCACCACGACGCCCTCCTGCGGGCGATTGACGCAGGGTTCCAATTCCTGCACCTGAGCGAGGGCGAAGGCCAGGAGATCGCCGCGATCTACGCCGAGCGGTGGTGCAGCTACGGCGTGGTCGAAAGCTTCACGATCCGCGGGATGAACGAAGCCAGCTCGGCGCGGATCAGAACCGAGGACTATCCGGACGGCGACCCGTTGTGGCAACACACTGGGAGTGTCGAGGCGGTCATCACCGAGCTGCTGGCATTGCCGCCGCACGGTTTTCCCGGAGCGCCGACGATCAGCCGACGTAGGTTCAGTGGCCTGTTGCTGCTGCCTGGAACTCTCTGATGCCCGGTAGGCCGGTGGTCATCGTGGGTAGGCATGCGGCCGATCGGGCGCCTGACGGCTTTGTAACGGCCTGGTCCGGTGACCTCAGTGGCGACCTGCCGACGCGGGTCTTGCCGCAGGTGGAGGAACGCCCACTCCACCGGAAGTTTGCGGAGCCGACTCGACGGCAGCTGATGCAGATCTTCGAAGGACTGCGACGGATTCTCTGAGCCAGCAGTCCGGGACTTCCTCCGGGCAGGCAATGGTGCCTGAACGGAGGTAGGCAGCGCTGGCGACTCGCGCCGGCGTGAACAACGAGCAACGAAAGGAGGGAAGCAGATGGAAGAGCAGAGCAACCTGGTGCTCGGCGTGCGGAACGTGTCGGTCGTGCGTGATCGCGTGGACCTCTCGCACGGGGACCCGTCCAAGTCCGGAGGTGGCGACGGTCACGGCGATTCGGGCGGCGACGGGCTGAACATCCCGGAGTAACCGCGAAGTGACGGTGGGCAGACCGAGGCGCGCTCGTCGGTCTGCCCACCTTTCTTACGAATGGAGGGATTTGTGGACCACATTCTGATCGAGTCGATCGAGAAAGCGTTGGGGTGGAGCGATTCTCGACCGCTTGGGGCCGGGTTTGCTCATGGCCGCATGGGCGATCCCAAGGTGTGCCAACGGATACTGACGCCGACGCGTCTGCTGGATGTCATCATGCGCCGGGCGTTGGCATTTCCCCAGTTCCGGGTGTTCCAGCACGGTGAAGAACTGCACCCGGATCGGTATCTGCGCAACACGGTGACCCGCCGTGGGCAGAGCTTGTCGATGGCGCGCATGGAACGTCTCTCGCGGTTCCTCACCGACGGCTGCACTGTCGTGCTGGACACGCTCGACTCGTTCGATCCCACGATGGAGATCGCCTGCCAGGCGTTGCAGTGGTGGTCCCGCGAGCTGGTGCAGGTGAACACGTACCTGACCACCGCCGACGCTGCGGGGTTCAACCTGCACTGGGACGACCATGACGTCCTGATCGTGCAGCTCGGCGGCGAGAAGTCGTGGGAGGTGCGCTGCACCAGCCGTGTCGCGCCGATGTACCGCGACACCGAACACTCCGGTGAGCCACCCGAGGAAATCGTGTGGGCTGGCACCATGCGGGCCGGAGACGTCATGCACATCCCGCGCGGCTACTGGCACCAGGCCACCCGCACCGACCGGTCCGGCGACGGTGCGGGCTACAGCCTGCACGCCACGTTCGGCTTCGTGAAGCGAACCGGGGTGGACTGGCTGTCGTGGGTCGCAGACCGATCCCGCACCGACGAAGCGTTCCGGCACGACCTGGCCCGCGACGGCGGCTCGGCCGCGCTCGCCGCGCGCGTTCCGATGCTCCTGGCCGAGTATCCGCAGGAGGTGTTCCTCGCTACCCGCGAACAGGAGCGCCCATCGAGGCGGCACGTCCGGACGGGCGGGATGTTCGGGCCGATCACCGACGTCGTGTGCGTGACCGACTTCCCACCGCGCATCGACGTCACCGACTCCACGGTCGAGGTCTTCGCGGTGGGCAAGCAACTGACCTTCGCTGCCAGGGCCGAACCGGCGCTGCGCCGGCTGTTGTCAGGTAACCCGGTGAACGTTCAGCAGGTGGCTGAGGCAACGGGAGTCGACGCCGAGGTGCTCGCCAGGACCCTGCTCGATGAGGGGCTGTGCGGCGAGCTGACCGACGAACTGGCAGCGGGCTACATCGGCGCGGGTTCACGCACCCCGTAGCTCAGCAAGGAGAACGTCCGCAGCCGCCCGCGCGGGCTCCGACAGGGGGGTCGGCGCTCCGCGACGGGCGGCAACCCGGATCGCGTTCGCGCACTGCAACAGTTGCGCGAGCTTGCCCGAACGGGTCTCCAAATCAGCGGCGAATTCGTGTTGAACCCGCGCAGCCAGCTGGGGATCAGGCAGCGCCGACTGCCACAGAGTCGCGGCATCGTGCCCGCGCGGAGCCGCGCCCCAGTCCTCCCAGTCGATGATGTGGCCCTCAACGGAGAGGTTTCCCCAATGCAGGTCCGTGTGCGCGGTCGTCCACTCGTCCACGACGGTATCGACGCCATCGAAGACCTCGGTGATCCTCTTGGTGAGGTGAGCTTGGCTCATGCCGACCCGTTCGGTCGGGTGCGCTCCCAGCGCGGCCAGCGACTCACGCAAGTCTGTCCACCACGGATCCGGAAGCGTTGTGGCCGTCGCAAGATCGCCCACCACAGGGGCGTTGATCAGCTCCACCTCGTCCACGCGCCACACGACATCCCTAGCCGGATCGGACCACGTAGCGCTCTGGAACCACTCGGGCTTCTTGACCTCACGAATCGTGGCCGCAGCTTCCAAGCCGATCCATACCGCGCTATTGATCCGCCACCGCTGTCGGCGTTCCACTCTCGCCCACGTGCCGTTGCTGGTGCGGAACCCCTCCGTGGCCCCGTGTTCTCCGTACACCACGGACGACCGATCGAGCCGCACGTCCAACGCTCGTTCGGCACGGTCAAGCACGTCTTCGTGCCGGTTCTCACGTACGTCGAAAACCGCAGACGACTGCGTAGCCGTGACGACAGGGGCGGTGGTGTCGGCCATGCAGGTCAACGTACCAATGCAACACCACAACCGTCGCCCTCGGTTCTGACCAGCAGTAGTCCTTCAACTGCGGAGCGGCGTCAGGGGCCTTCCGCATGATCCCGCCCATGTCTGCCGTGGAGGACGTGGGCCAGGCACTTGGCCTCGTGCTTGCCAAGCTCGCCGACGCGGCGGAACAAATCAACTTCGCCCTGCTCGCCTCGGACGAGGCCAAAGCGGGCCTCGTGGTGCTGGACGGAACCAACGATGCCGAGGCACAACAGGTTCTGGCGGGCTACGGCGTGGCCTGTGATCAGCTCATCCAGGCGCAGCAGATGCTTGGCCGCTGCTCTGATCAGATCAGCAAGTACGGGAGCAGCATCGGAGCGAGCCCAGCCCCCACGACGGGTGCTTCCTCCGGTAGCGCGCGTGCCAAACCTGACGGCCGCGCGCGTTCGGCCCCGCCTCGACCCACTGCCGACCTTCCTCGCCAGCAGCCTGCCGAGGCCGGTGCGTGGGACCATGTTGTCGGGGATACGCCGAATCCGGCAGACATCCATCTCCCGGAACTCGACGGAATTCACATCCTCGACGGCGGAGCTGATGATACGGGTGGTCATTTTTACGGCACGGGAATCCCGCTTAAGACCGAGTTCCCCGAGGCCTGGGACGACGCCAAGATCCTCGAATCCGTCGAGGATGTAGCCAAGAACCCGGACAGCCCGCCAGTCCTGTCCGATAGGAGCGGGAACTACAAGTTCAGCGGAACCAGGGACGGTGTGGAGATCGAGGGCTACGTGACCCCCGGTGGACAGGTCAAAACCGGTTTCCCCGTACGTGGCGAGGGCGTCGTTCAGAACGATGAGTCCGGCAACCCGCACCCGGTACCCTGAAACAAGTGAGCGGAGACCACACGACGATGGACACAGCCCAGCAGGCGACCCTCGGGCTACTGGAACAGCTCTCCGATCGCCTCCCCAAGCGTCGGCTGGCCCCGTACCGCGCACTCGGTGAAGCCGGCGAGACGGCTCAGCTGCTCAACGAAATGTGCAAAATGCTAGTCGCTCGCCACACCGAAGTGACACCCGCAGAGAAGGAAGCGCTGACACGGCTGCTGGATACCGTCCCCACCGGCGACTATGACTACCTCCGTAACCGTGACAAGACCTTGGCCGCGATCGAGGTCGCCGATCAGCCGCGGGTCGTCACCCACGAGGACCTGCGCAAGCTCAGTGCGGATTCGAATGCCCTTCTGGAGCGTCTGGCCGATCGCCTCCCACCAGACCGGCTGGAGGAGTACCGCACCCTGAGTCATGTCGGTGAGTGGTCGATGCTGGTCGACCTGTTGTCAGCGAGCCTGGTTACCCGACAGATCCCGGTCAGCCCTTCTGAACGGGACGCACTCGCCGCTCTGCTGAACTGGTTCCGCCCGGCAGCGGTTGCCGATCTCGCATACATCCACGACCGCGAGAACACTCTCGCCTCGCTGAACGTCACCGACCAGCCCTGAGCGGTTTGGGCAGCGACCTGCCGCGAGCCCGTTCAGGAAGCACTACGAAAAAGATCCCTGCCGAAGATTCCGGCTGGGATCTTCGCATCAACAGCCAACTTTGAATGAATAGGCAACGTAGGTTCATTACGAAGTTGATCGCCGCTCGCTGGTCCTTGATGCGGACGTTGCAGCCCTCGGCGGCACGCAACCCCCAGCCCGCCGAGAGCACCAAGAAGCCGAGGGAAGGAACGGCACCGTACTAGATCATCACAGGCAAACAGGGCCCAACAGCGCTACCGGCCACCGTTGGCGCACACCGCACTAACCCAACATGATCGCCTGGTCACCTGGTCATGCGGGCAGCTTTCACGCCGTTCACCGACACCAAGGCCCCCGCAAGCCGTCCCTGGGAGCCCGCCGAGACCAGCGCGGCACGAAACCTAGCTTCATCATCACCGTAGCTAGCCAACCTAGCTCCTGTAACCAGCAGCACGACTCTGTGCCTGTCCCGCGCGGCCGACAACCACTCCTCCCCCAACGCAACAGGTTTGGTTGCCTCCTGCCATGACCACCAAGTCCGACCAGGGCGTGTGATCGTCACCAGTTGACTCTGCTTGACCCGCACCGTCCACCGCAGACGCTGCACCGGCGCCGGCGCCGGCCCAGGCAATTCGACCAGTGAAAACCCGCTTTCCCGCATCTCCGCCACACACGAATCAGCCGGCGTTGCCGCTCCCTCTGACCACACCCTGAAATTCGCGCTCGGCACCACAATCACGGCCGGATACAGCACCCCGTCGAGTTCAAGACAGGTCGTGATCACCTCATCAGGCAGACCCGAACCACGAGCCTTGCCTGCCCGAGCCCATTCCTCGACCTCGCGCCGGCTGTGTATCGCGCTGGGGCCGCACGCTGCGTGTATCCGCCCCAAAGCACCCAGCGTCCCCTCATTGTTGGCCAAGAGCACCACGGTTGAGGTCTCATCACGGCCCATGTCACCGGGCTGCCCACACCGCAGACATTGATACGTCGGGTGCTCGAACAACTCGCCGGAGCGCAACAGCGCCCGCTCATGATCGCTGAGCCACTCAGCGACCTCACCTGATACAAACGGATCCACCCGCCAGATGGTGCCAGACCCCGACAGCCCAGCCACAGCACGACGGCCGTGCGGCACCTCGAAGGTGAGATCGGCCAGTGGATCGGATCGCTGGGAAGTACCAGGCGGTGTCGCGACGGAATCCGCTGCTCCATCACACGCGGTGTCGTCGTCGCGCTCGCCATTGCTGCGTTTCAGCAACCGCGATCGACCGGCCATCAAGTCGTTCATAAAGGCTCGGCCGAGCAGGCGAACCGATCCCGGGATTTCGTCGGCGAGAACACACGTTGGTGCCTGGCAGGAATCGCGCGCCAGGCACCAACAACGTGCGAATCTTAGTTTTGGTTCTCGTAGGCTTCGACGACCTCGGCAGGAATGCGGCCCCGGTCGGAAACCGGCATCCCCTGATTCCGGGCCCAATCCCGGATGGCCTGGTTGCGTTCGCGGTCGGCCGCGGTCGGCGTCGCAGGGGACTTGCCGGCCTTGGCGGCGGCGCGCTTGCGGCCACCGGTCTTCTGCGCGTTGGCCACGAAAGAAGCCAGCGAGTCGCGGAGTTTGGCGGCGTTTTCGTTGGACAGGTCAATTGAGTAGTTCACCCCGTCCAAGGCGAACTCGACAGTGCTGTCGGCTGCTGTGCCGTCGACGTCGTCGACGAGCTGAATAGTGACTTTCTGAGCCAAAATGGTCTCCTTTAATCCACTGCGTAGAACCCGACGTGACTATTCCAAGGGTTCAATGTGGAACCCCACGGAACCACTGCTGCTGACGGTTGGTGCTAGCACCTGATCTCTGGTGTTCTAAGGTAGACGGTACAGGAGGCGTATCCGGTTGATGGGTAATCCTGTTCACGAGCTCAGATGGGTGGCGTAGCGTTGCAGCGGATTCAGGTCGAACTCGTCGATGACATCGACGGGTCCCCAGCCAACCAGACCGTCACCTTCGCGCTGGATGGTGTGACGTACGAAATCGACCTGAACGACGAGCACGCCCAACAACTCCGGGACGTCCTCGACCGCTACATCAAAGCCGCGCGCGCCCCGAAGCCCGAGCCGGCGCGCAGCACGCGCCAGCAGGAGCGCGAAGATGAGCAGACCAGGCAGGCCAACAAGCAGCTGACCGAGCAGATCCGCGGCGCCGCGCAGCGCACCCGCGAGCACCTCAGCAAGAAGGCCTCCGAGCCGGTCGACCCGGAGCCGGTCGAGCAGCCCGAGCCCGTCGAGGAAACGTTGTTCGACACGATCCCGGCCGAAGAGCCGAAGCCGGAAGCGGCCCGCGTCCCGGCGGTTTCGATGCCGCAGTTCTCCTCCGCAGTCGACTGAGAACCGGCCGGTTGGCCCGATTTCCGTGGCGGCGGCCCGACGTGTACCCGCGAAAAGCGCTGCACCGGGCTGCCGTTCTGGGGGGCGGACCTTGTCGGCCAGAGCCTTGTCCGAACTTGAAAGGCTCCGCGTCGCGCTCACCACCGGAGCGCGACTGTGCCGCGAGCAGCATGGCGCGCACCTACCGCTGGCGACAGACTCGATGATCGCCCATATCATCGCCACCCGGCTGTGCGACGCCTCGATCCGCGCCACGATGCTGCACGCCATCGTCATTGACATTGCCGATGCCAACCGATGCCGCAATCAGCGAACAGCCGACGCCAAAATTCGCGAGCAAAGCCACCCCGGCAGCGGTGCTCGGCAAACCGCCCGCTAGGCCGCAGGCTGCGAGCCCACCGCGTCCCAAGATATGCACGCAGGCGAGGGTGAGACGAGCATCCTGCTGCACGCGGCCCTTCACTCGTCCGCGATGGATACGAAACGGCCGACCACCGCGCCGACGAACGCCCCGACCTGCTCCTGCACGGAGTTCGCGCCTACACCTCCACAGGCGTGGTCGGCCAACCCTCGCTGGCCAGCGCTCAGAAGGGCGCCGCCCTTCTCGACGCGTTCGAGAGCCAATTCGCCCTTCGCCTCGATGAGTTGCGTAAGCCGATCCCCTGAGCAACGGCTGAGGCTGCTTCAGCGTCGAACAAGACGACGGACATCCTCATCGCCCTACAGGATTGTGGAGCACCGACGACTGTGCAGGAGGGCCGACATCGCTGCTGGAGTATCGGGCGCGCGCTGCGCACGCCAGCCAAGCGTGGGCGACCCACCGCACGCTGGATGTGACGCCGTGCTCCGGCGCGAACGGCATCACCCCGAACGCCGGGGACCTCAAAGGCGCCGCCCATCGAACGATACGCACCGCGGCAACCACACGGCCGATGTCCCAGCGCAGTTCCTGCCAGCTGAACAACGTTGGCTCTGAACCGACGAACTCCGTCGCCACCTTGTCGCACCGGACGGAACCTCTGTCCAGATGAGCTGCCAGCCTCTACCTGAGGGCTTCGGCGGCCCGCGAGCCGCTGTGGTTGCTCGCCCGTTCGAGCGATTACGGTGATCGTCATTGTCGTGGCCGGTAGCTCTGAAGCGCAGCAACCACTTGCCGATCGTTGATCACCGCTGGACGAAGACTCGACGCGATCGTCGGTCTTACCGAGACGATCTCGGTAAAACCGACTGTAGGTAGCGCAAACGTGTACTGCCGTCGTTGCGTGGACACGGGCACACGACCGTCCGCATCGATGACGGGCCAGTGCAGACCGCCATCGAATGGCCGCGCATACGGAACAAGCCGGGACACCCCGGCGTCGAAACCACGGACCAGGACGAGTGGCTGCTCAACAAGATGACGACCAGCACGAGCAACCAGGAAAAAGGAGTATCCCACGCAATACCAAGCACAGCCCCGTCTGGCACCTGCTCGACCAGGCCTTAGGCGACTGGGGGACGACCTGCCGCTCGATCGCCCTCATCCTCGGCACGCTCCTCCCCGTACTGATCACCCTGGTCCTCGTTCACGGAAGCCTGGCGACCATTGCGCCATGGCTGGCCGGGATCGGCACCATGCTCGGCATGTGCCGCTACGCCAACAACCGATCAAACAAGAAAGCAGGACCTCCCCCTGATCAACCGCCATAGAGCACATCTGTCGCATCGGATTGTGGACGCAATCCACCCGCCGTTGTCGGCGTACGCGGTCGACGCGGATCAGCCAGCCGGCATAGTCACGCTGCTTTGTTGGTTCGGCCGACTCCTGCGCGGCGGTGGCGCGCCCGCTGACCGAAGGGGACATTACGATTCTCGTGGGTTCTCTCAGCCACTATGGGAACCGGGACGCGGTCATCTTCCCGCCGCTGCTCGGGATCGGCATGGAAAGACGCCCCGAACATCGGTGGATTCTCTCCCCGACGGCGTCGGTACCGTGCCCCTGCCACTGACAGCGGCGCTCGTTCACACACGGCCTCCCGCACCGCAGCGCGCAACTGCCCGACCGCTGACTCAGACAACGTCAGCGATCCCTGCACGGTCGGGGTCACCGAGACGCCGTCCGGTGCGATGCCGATTTCGAGGTGCGCCCGGCGCCCGTGCTGGTCACGGCAGGGCACCGACCAGGTCCTCGGGTCCCGCTGCCACCGAAACCGGGACAGCAACTCCAACACCGTAGGCACGCATGCCCTTTTCCTCATTGGGATCACACACCTTCACATCGAACGTGCTCCGTAGAGCGGTATGCGCGGCAGTTTGAGCGATATCGGGGAGGCGGGTGTCCCCGTGCGCCTCGGGGGGCGTCGACGCTCGGGAACACCCGCCAGTTCAAGGGGCGCCTGCTGATGGCGGGCGCTGCTCTCCGACGGCCCTGGCGTTGCCGCAACGGTGCGCGCGTACTCGTCGGGTCGTCGGGTCGTCGGGTCGTTGGTCGGCCAGAGGATGTCCTGACGACGCTCGTGCACCTCGTTGCCAGTGTCGATCACTACGGCGGAACGGCGTACCGCCGCTTCCGGGGCCGGGGCTATACCAGGGCATGCCATGCATCAGATGCCTCCCCAGAGAGCTCGCTTCCCCGCTCCACGACAGCCGCGGCTTCCTGGGCGAGCACCGCGAGAACCGCGACCGGCAACGCACGTGCCCGATTGAGGGCCGCGCCGAACCGGCGATCATCGCGGAGCGCGGCACTGGTCAGGATCTCCGTCGTGGTGTCGATCGCGGCCGCGCAGAGGCGCCGCTGCTCATTGGCGACATCGCGGAGGTTGAGCTGTGGACGGATCACCGCGTCGTCGCGCAGTTGGTCACGCGGCACGTGACGCAGGACGACGTCGGCGAGGACACACGCAGCTTTACCCATTCCGACCGGCCCGTAGGTGAGCGTGACCTGGTGGAGCAGATCCACAGCCCGCGTGATGTCACCGGTGAGATATCCCCAGACCGCGGCGTGGACATGGGTATGGATGTTGCGTTCGGCTGCGGTCTCGTTCATGTCTCGTCCGACGGGAACATCCACAATGGTCACCGTCTTGCAGCTCACGAGGCTCGGCAGTTCGCTGATGTCGTCGTTGGTCGCAGTGCTCATGGCTGATCAGTTCTCCCGGTGGCGGGCTTTCCTGCTGGGCTGGCCCACACGGCCTCGGCGGCGCTGGGGGTAGTCGCCTTGGCCGCGTGGGCCAGCAGGAGGTGCGCGGAGCGGTCGGATCGGCTCGCGTACGGGCTGGGACGCGAGCGGTTCCGCCTCAGACGTCGCGCACCGGGCGATCACACGGCGTTCTCACGTCACGTCGTGCCGTGCTGCCACCTCCCGCCGGAACGTGGTGACAAGCACCGTGGAACCCGGCGGCCCGCCCCATGTCGGGGGGTACGGGGCGGGCCACCGGAGACCTTGAGTCAGTACGAGGCGAGAGGGCTCGGTAATGGAAGACCTGGCGGGCAGCATGGTCCACGTACTGACGCCGATGCCGTCACCTCGTCGCCAACGTCGGCCACGCCTCTCGAATGCGGGAGTCATGTCGGCGTCCGCATTCCCGAGCCGTGTGGCGCATCTCGCCAGTCCCCGCCGACGTCGCCAGACAAGCCTGCTGCAGCCTCCCGCTAACCATGACTGACTCCTAAAATCGGCAATCACTGATGTAGTGATACACTAAAATAGAATTTCCTAAGTTGCGAGTGGTCCGATTGGGTGGTTCGCATCGCCCGCTGTGCGTGACCGATACTGATGGGGCGACAGGCCACCCCGCGGAGGCAGCTTCAGATGGCAATCACCAAGACAGTCCCGTTGCTGATGCTGATCAACGAGCTGAACCGGCTGAAGGCGGAGTCCAAGGTCAGCGACCCCGAGGCCGCACAGCATCTCGGCTGCGCCGCAACCAAGATCAACCGGATTCTGACGATGACGTCGAAGCCGACCGCGGGCGACGTCAGGCTGCTCGCCGAGAAGTACGGCGCCAGCCCTGAGCTGGTAGAGGTGCTAATGGATCTTGCCCGCAACCTCGGAAGGAAGGGCGACTGGACCAGCTACCGTGCCGTGTACGCCGAATCGATGCGGCTTCTGGTTGACCTTGAACGTAGCAGCAGCCGAATCCGCCAGGTCCAACCGGAGATCGTTCCCGGGCTTCTCCAGACCGACGACTACATCCGCGCACTGCACGAGGCTCCAACACCGTTCGGAGTCAAATCGAACGTGGACGATGTCATCCAGGCTCGACGCGAACGTCAGTCGATCCTGGCGCGCGACCACAACCCACCCATGCTGAGCTTCGTCCTGTCTGAATCATGCCTTCGACGGGTTTACGGCGGACGGGACGTGATGCGCGGACAGATGCAACGGCTCCTCGAGATCGAGGAACGTCCGAACGTCCAGCTGCAGGTCTTGCCGTTCGACAACGTCAATCCGGTTGTATACACATCGTTGAATTTCTTGCTCTTTCACGTTCCGGGACGAGGGATCGCGTCACCGTTGAACTTCGCCTACGTCGAGCAGTACGACGACGCGCGCTACCTGGATGATCACGAGCGGGTCGACACCTACGAACAGCTGTGGAGCTACCTTCAAGCCGCCGCGCTGGGCCCGGTGGAATCAGCCGATTTCATCAGGAAAGTGGCGGACGAGTACAAGTAACCCTCTACAGGAAAGGACACAACCACGCATGTACAAGCACGAGTACCTGCCCGACAGCGCGTTCGACGGCGCACAGTGGCAAAAGGCGTCTGCGAGCGAGCCAGACAAGGGCTGCGTGGAGTTCACCAAGGTGGACAACGTCATCGCCATGCGCGATTCCAAAGTGGCCGACGGTCCGATTCTGCAGTTCACCGAGCAGGAGATCGCGGCCATGCTCGCCGGCGCCAAGGGCGGCGAGTTCGACCACTTAATCTGACCCAGCATTCTGCGCCGAGGCGGTCACCGAGCAGACCAGCCCGGTGGGCTGGCGGCGGCCAGGAGCGCGACCTCTGCTGTGCCGATCGTCTCGGTACAGAGCGGCGTGGTCGGGCATGTCTGGTGCCGGCTCGCCGCGCAGTCGCCACCGCCTGGCGACGCAGGCGCGTGGCTCGCGGTCCGGTTCCGCGACTCTGGGGCTCTGGGGCTCTGGGGCTCTGGGGCTCTGGGGCTCTGGGGCGTGACGGCACCAGAGAATGCAGTTGTTGCTAGCCGGCATGAACCTCAACGAAAACTGGCGCGCAGCAGGCCACCATCTGACTGCCTACGTGAACTCCTCGAGAGCACCAAGAGAACGAAGGAAGGGATACATGGACTGCTTCTTCGAACGTTTTCCTGGCGCAACCTGGGAAATCCAAGAGCGCCTGCACGTCTACGCGCTGCCCAACCAGAAAGTCCGTGACCTCGTCACGGAATACCACACCCTCCTCGGCGATGACCCCATCGGCCAGTACGGGCTCGGCCTCCAACCGGCCGACTTCCTGCATTTCACCGTCCAGATGCTGCGCAAGCATCGCAGCGAGGTCACCAAACCCGACCTGGACGAACTCGTCACCCACCTCGCCAAGCAGCTACGGCACGTCGATCCGATCACTTTGCAGGTCGGACCTCCCCAGCCAGGCGTGCACGCCGTCGAGCTCTGGGTCGCCCCTGACGCCGACCAGGTCTGGGGCGAGCTTGTCGACCACACCCGCACGGCCGTGACCAACGTATTCGGACCCGACGCCCTGCCACCGCTAGGCCCCAACGCAGTCCCCCACACGTCCCTGGGCTACGGGGTCCGTCCCGGCGACTCCGGCGCAATCACCAACGCGATCAAGCAAATCCGCCGGCCACTGGTCGAAGTCATCGTCGACCAGGTACACCTCCTGGCCGTCACGCAACACCCCGCTCGCGGCTGCTTCACCTGGGAACCGATCGCGGCGATCCCACTCGGGCACTAGCTCTACCCCGTACACCAGCGCGACGGTGGTGAAGTTGGTGATCAGCCGTCGTTCACCGACATAGACAGGCAACGACGGCTGATCCAGTCAAACACTCGCGACGGGGTCGGCTTAGACCCACGACCGCGACGTAGCGAGAACGGCTGGTTCAACCGCGCCGTCCAAATGCAGCTCGCTGCTGCGCGAGCCGCGTGCATTCGGGAGCGGAAACGCTCGGCCAACCACGTAAAGAGCCGGCAGCCCGGAACGGGCACTGAGCCAAGGCTCAATGACGGCGACACCAGCACCGCCAACGCGCGTCAACCAACTCATGTCATCGACAACTCAGCGGCGCATCGCCGGGGATTACGGATTCTGGCCATGGCGGCGTTGTAACGTGGCCCTATGTTGGACCCAAACCTTCGCGATGTTGTTGGCTGGCTGGCGTCAACGTTGCAGCTACACCGCGGCATGCTGGCAGGGGTCCCTCTGGAATACACGACCAACGCCGGCATTCTCTTCGTGTCCTGGCGCGGAGGGCCTACCGCCGACATGGTCGCAGCCGAGCTGGTCCAGTCGGCAGACCCGGACCTGCCCGTAACGCTACGTCCGGCACGGGCATCGGCTGCATTCCTCCACCTCTCCGTCGGAGATCTGACTGTGTGTCTGGATCCCAGTGACCCCACGCCAGATCAGCCCTGGGCACCCCGAGTCGGACAACACCCGAACAGCCGCCCCTGGCCGTGGCCATGGAGACTGCACGACAGTGGAGCCGCTTACGACACCGTGCTGTGGACCGCGGGCAACGTGGAATCCGGCGGCGATGAAGTCGCGGTGGTGGTGCGTGTTTCCCCGTCAGCTGCCACTCCTGCTCATTCGTCCTGGTCCGAGAGCGGATTCTGTGTCGTCGATGCCGACTATGAAGTCCCGGACCATGCATCCACAGAAACGAAGCGTCTCTGGCTGCAGCGAACGACGAACGCCCACATTCGGCTGCGCTGTGCCGTCACAGGCTGGAGCGACGCGGAAGCCGACGAATGGCTCGCGGGCGACGGTCCGCATCAACGGCGTCCCATGATCAGCGCCGTGCTGCTCGACGAGCGATGCATCATCCGGGTCGACGCAGGGCTCCGGATCGTAGCCACCGTCGCCGACGGAAGTCCGTGGGTGTCCGCGCCCTGGGATGTGCTCCCTTCCGCCCTCTACAGCGCACTGAGCGCCCGGGTCGCTGATCACCTGAACCCGCCCGAGTTCCTGAATGTCCGGCGATACGGAGACGCCTGGAGCCAGGTTCGGTTCCAGCTTTCAAGCCAGCTTGTCGCCCCGGGCGAACACTCCTACGGCCCACCACGGGCTTTCGAGTAGCCCGAGTACACCAGAAGCAGCGACCGGCGGTGATGACCTGGCGGATCGTGAGGGTCTGGACCACCAGCATCCGGGAGTGGTGGTCGATGCGATCGTCGTCTTAGCAGGCGCGTTTGTCCTCGGCCAGGCCCGTCCAGATGTGCGCGGGCAGGAGTTCCGGCGCCGTGTGCATTTCGGTGACGAAGCCACGCCAGCCTTCCAGCGTGGTCAGTTGCAGGTGCCCGTATTCGGCTGCGGGATCGTCGTCCGGTCTGGAGCTGGCGGGGCGGGTCACCATCGCTTGTCCGCTTCGGCGAAAGGATCGAAGATGGGCAGCGGGATCACCTTGGTGACACTGTCTGGGCGTGGGTGCTGATCGGGTCCGGTCCGTCATCCCCGGTGTCGCTGATGGCGGGAACAGGCTCCGGCTGAATTGGTCGCGTCGGTGGCAGCCAGATCGGTGATGCCCGACAGCGCGCCGGAGAGCACCCGCAGGTTCACGCTGTGGTCATGGCACCAGGAACGGACCGCGAGGATGTCGGCCAGGTCGCGGCAGAGCCGGTACGGCTCGGAGACCGTGAGCGTGTCGCCGGGACGGGCGAAGGCCGCCAGTTCCCGGAAGCCGTCGCGTTGCAGGGCAGGGATTTTCGAGCAGGTGGCCGGGTCGCTGAAGAACCGCACCCCGTCAGTGCCAGCGGTCAGCCCGGATTCGGTGAGTACGTGTGTTTGCCGCTGGATGCTTTGTTCGTCGGTGGAGACCCGGGTGTAGACCAGGTGCGCCATGAACCGCCGGATGTCTTTCGGATAAGGGCCGCGTGGTCGCGGCAGCATAGTGGGACCGGTGATCCGACGCCGGCCATACCCGGTGGCGGGCCAGCGGAACCAATCGGTACACCGCGGGCCGCCACCGAGTTCCTCATGCCGGCTGGTCCGTGGTCGTGCTGGAGGTGGCGGCCTGGTCGGCGAGTGTGGTGTCGACCCAGTCGATGAAGCTCAGTGCGGAGCCATGGAAGTGTTCGCGGACGCGGGCCTGGATGGCGCGCACGTCGTGGCCGGGCAGGAAGTCCCGGTCGGTGGCCTCTCCGCAGCCGCAGGCGCAGGGCCGGTAGAGGAACGGTTTTTCCTCGGGCAGGTCGCAGTAGGCGATCGGGTTCTGGGAGCTGTTGGCCGCCGGGTCGGGCCGGCCGATCCAGGCGTCGCGCAGCGGGTGGCACTCTGTGAGCACTTCGCCTTCCAGCGCGATGCGGTCGCCGTGGGTGGAGACGCCGATGACCTCGCCGACCGCGCGCACGAGCCCTTCGCCGACGATGAGTGCGAACCGCTGCCGGGAGGCCTTCTCGGCGTTCATCCGCCACACGCCCCGGCCCACTTCCCACGCCTCGAACTCTGTCATCCGTGGGAAGTAGCCGATGAACGCGCGGCCGAGCGGGTCGCCTTCCACAGTCTCGTAGTTACCGAGCTTCAACCGAATCGCCATAGTCAACCCCCTAGGTTTCATTTCCGGTACGTGACGAGCACAGTCCATCATTTCAAATCGGATATAGAAAGATGTGGGCGCGCGGAAGCGAACCAGGTTCACACAAACGGAGTACTGTCAAGCGGTAACGGATACACCTTGATGGCAGTGCTTTCGAGAAGTCCGGTTCGTGGCGCTCTCTGTCATCAAACCCTGTCGTCAGCACTGATCTGCTCGCATCGCATGTCGACACGTGACATCGTGGCTGAGCTGGCCACCATCGTTCTCCCGCTTCCCACCGCTGGTCCCGATGCTGACGAGGCCGCCGGCGACGGCATCGCGGATCTGGCTGACGAGGTCCGCCGGCAGAGTGAGGACTTCGAGCACAACACCCGACTGGCCTGGGATGAGGGCAATTGCGAGCCGCTGCTGAGCGCGATCTCGGAGCCCCTCGGGACATGCTGGCGGCCGAGAAGCGGATGCGGCTGCTGGTGGCCTATGGCCGGGAGTTCGTCGAACAGCGAACCGCGCCCCTACCTGCTCGACGACCTCGCGCACGCCGCCGGCATGTCGATCTCGGGTGTGCGTACCGCCTATACGCACCCACGATGTTGCGGTCATCGACGCAACCGGCACGGTCGTGACCAAGGGCCGCATCACCGATGATTCGGCGGGGTTCGCCCGGTTGCTGGAGTTGCTGGCCGAGGGTGGCGACACGCTGGAAGATCCCATCCCGGTCGGGATCGAAAACCGACCACGGCCTCCTGGTCACCGCGTTGCGCTGCACGGGCCGGACGATCTATGCGATCAACCCGCTGTCTGCATCGCGTTACCGCTCGCGCCACCAGGTTTCCGGCTTGAAGTCCGACTGTACGGTGCGACACGAGCTTCTTGTCGTGGACAGGCTTAAAGGTCTCGGCGGAGCTGTTTGCCGTGTGCATCGGTTAACGACCTCGTGCATAGTTGGCGATCTTGACTGAGATGATCTTCGTGTGGGTCGTGCTGGGGTGTTGTCGAGTCGTCGGGTGACAGGGTTATCC
>NZ_JBFAKG010000061.1:8214-59286 GCF_040655595.1 Saccharopolyspora sp. NPDC050389 | reverse complement strand
CTCGAACTGCTGCGCCGGCTCAGCCATCTGCTTCGCCTCGAACTGCTGCCTCGGCTCAGCCTGCTGGAACGGCTCCGGCCGCTAGCCCAAACCACTCACGACCCCGGACCTGCGGAAACGTCGCTCCTGGGCGGATCGGACCGCGGCCGGTGCTCGGCGGCGCGGAGGTACCGGGTGCCGAGCCTGGCCAGGTGATCGCGGAGCTCGGGCGGATCGACGACTTCGAAGTCCGCCTCGATCAGCCCCGCGAAGACCGCCAGGAAGTGCATCGAGTCGGCGCCCATGGTCACCTCGCAGGCGTTCTCGCCCACCGGCTCGATCAGCGCGCCGGTCGGCGTGATCAGCTCCGCGACGCGCGCCGCGGGCAACCGGAACCGCAGCGTCGCCTGGTAGTGCCAGAGCGCGACCTGCAGCCGTTCCCCGAGGTAGGCGACGACATCGCCGCCCGGCAGCTCGCGCGGGGCGAAGCGCGGCCCGGTCGGCGTCTTCGGCTCGATCCGGTCGGCCCGGAACGTCCGCCAGTCGCCGCGCTCCACGTCCCACGCCACGAGGTACCAGCGGCGGCCCCAGCCGACCAGCCGGTGCGGCTCGGTGATCCGCCGGCTCGTCGTGCCGTCGTGGGCGAGGTAGTCGAAGCGGAGCCGCTCGCGGCCCCGGCAGGCAGCGGCGATCGCGGTCAGCACGCTCGCATCCACCGTCGGGCCGTCCCCCGGCATCGCGATCATGGCGCTCTGCAGGGTTTGCACCCGATGCCGCAGCCGAGACGGCAAGACCTGCTCCAGCTTCGCCAGCGCCCGCACCGACGTTTCCTCGACTCCGGCCACGCCGGCGGCCGTCCGCAGCCCGACGGCGACCGCGACCGCCTCGTCGTCGTCCAGCAGCAGCGGCGGAACCGCCGGCCCGGCGCCGAGCCGGTAACCGGCCGTGCCCTGGGTGGCGTGCACCGGATATCCGAGCTCCCGCAGCCGCTCGATGTCGCGGCGCACGGTCCGCGCGCTGACGCCGAGCCGCTCGGCGAGCTCGGGCCCCGCCCAGTCCCGCGGTGTCTGCAGCAGCGACAGCAGCTTGAGCAGGCGCGCCGAAGTGTCCAGCATGCAACCGAGTCTGCCCGTCCGATTAGGACGGCGGCCGCCCTGACCCGCCGCTACGGCCGGCTCCGCTGAAGCCCGGCACCGTTTCGGCTGGCCAGGGCCCGTGCGTACTTTGTGTCGCTATAGCGACACAAAATGCACACGGGCCTACCAGGCCGAACCGCGTCAGCCGCGGAGCATCAGGCCGACCTTCTGGAACTCCTTGAGGTCCCGGTAGCCGGTCTTGGCCATCGCGCGGCGCAGGCCGCCGAAGAGGTTCAGCGTGCCGTACGGGTCGCTGCTCGGCCCGAACAGCAGCTGCTCCAGGTCCGCGCCCGAACCGGCGAAGCCGACGATCTCGCTGCGCGGCAGGCTCGGGTGCGCGGCGGCGGAAGTCCAGTAGTAGCCCTGCGCCGGCGTCTCCGCCGACTCGGTCAGCGCCTCGCCGAGCATCACGGCGTCGGCGCCGCAGGCGATCGCCTTCGCGATGTCCCCGGAGTACGACAGGCCGCCGTCGGCGAGCACGTGCACGTAGCGGCCGCCGGTCTCGTCCAGGTAGTCGCGGCGGGCCGCGGCGGCGTCGGCGATCGCGGTGGCCATCGGCACCCCGATGCCCAGCACCTGGGTGGTGGTCGCCGCGCGGGACTGGCCGAAGCCGACGATCACGCCTGCCGCGCCGGTGCGCATCAGGTGCATCGCGGTGCGGTAGTCGCCGACCCCGCCGGCGATCACCGGCACGTCGAGCTCGGCGATGAACCGCTTCAGGTTCAGCGGCTCGCCGTCCCGGGCGACGTGCTCGGCGGAGATGATGGTGCCCTGCACGACCAGCAGCTCGACGCCGGCCGCGAGCAGGTCCGGGGTCAGCTCCTCGGCGTGCTGCGGGCTGACCCGCGCCGCCACCGTGACACCGGAGTCCTTCACCTGCTTCAGCGCGGTGGCCAGCAGGTCCGCCCGGATCGGCGCGGCGTGCAGCTCCTGCAGCAGCCGGATCGCGGCCTCCGAGTCGCTGTTCTCCTCGGCGGCGCGAACCACCTCGAACAGCTTCTCCTCGACGTTCTCGTGGCGCGCCCACAGCCCCTCGGCGTTCAGCACGCCCAGGCCGCCGAGCTCGCCGATCCGCACCGCGGTGGCGGGCGAGACGACCGCGTCCGTCGGGTGCGTGACCAGCGGGATGTCGAAGCGGTAGGCATCGATCTGCCAGGCCAGGGACACATCCTTCGACGACCTGGTCCGCCGCGACGGCACGATCTCCACGTCGTCCAAGTCGTAGCCGCGCATGGCCGTACGGCCCATGCCGATCTCAACCTGATCCCGCACCGTTGAAGTCCCTCCTCGCGGCACCGCTGTCCAACGAAGCATTCTCTCTTCGCCGCCCGTGTGACGTGCAACGGGGGCTCCTTAGCCCGCTGCGACCGCGAAGCCGGCGGCTCCGGCGCCTCCGGAAAACGACGCGGCCGCCGCATCGCGGGATGCGGCGGCCGGGTCGGTGGCGATCAGCGCGTGGTGTAGTTCGGCGCCTCGACGGTCATCGTGATGTCGTGCGGGTGGCTCTCCTTGAGCCCCGCCGCGGTGATCCGCACCAGCTTCGCGTCCTGCAGCTCCGGAATCGAGTTGGAGCCCGTGTAGCCCATGCCCGAGCGCAGCCCGCCGATCAGCTGGTCGACCACCTGCGCCAGCGGCCCGCGGAACGGCACCCGGCCCTCGATGCCCTCCGGCACCAGCTTGTCCTCGGACAGCACGTCGTCCTGGAAGTAGCGGTCCTTGGAGTACGACTTGGCCTGGCCCCGCGACTGCATGGCGCCCAGGGAGCCCATGCCCCGGTACACCTTGAACTGCTTGCCGTTGACCAGCACCAGCTGGCCCGGCGACTCGGCGGTGCCGGCCAGCAGGCTGCCCAGCATGACGCTGCTCGCGCCGGCCGCGATGGCCTTCGGGATGTCGCCGGAGTACTGGATGCCGCCGTCGCCGATCAGCGGCACGCCCGCCGGGCGGCAGGCCATGCTCGCCTCGTAGATCGCGCTGATCTGCGGCACGCCGACCCCGGCGACGACGCGGGTGGTGCAGATCGAGCCCGGCCCGACGCCGACCTTCACCGCGTCCGCCCCGGCGTCGACCAGCGCCTGCGCGCCCGCCCGGGTCGCCACGTTGCCGCCGATGACGTCGACGGAGTTGCCGAGCTCCTTCTTCAGCGTCGTCACGGTGTCCAGCACCGCGCGCGAGTGCCCGTGCGCGGTGTCCACGATCAGCACGTCGACACCGGCGTCCACCAGCGCCATCGCGCGCTCGTGCGAGTCCGCGCCGACGCCGACCGCGGCGCCGCACAGCAGCCGGCCGTCCGGGTCCTTGGTGGCGCTGGGGTACTGCTCGGTCTTGACGAAGTCCTTGACGGTGATCAGCCCGCGGAGCTTGCCGGCGTTGTCGACGATCGGCAGCTTCTCGATCTTGTTCCGCCGCAGCAGCCCGAGCGCGGCCTCCGCGGTGACGCCGACCTGCGCGGTGATCAGCGGCGCGACGGTCATCACCTCGCGCACCCGGCGCGTGAGGTCCACCTCGAACCGCATGTCGCGGTTGGTGATGATGCCGACGAGCGTGCCGTCCGGGTCGGTCACCGGCACGCCGGAGATGCGGAAGCGGGCGCACAGCGCATCCACCTCGGCGAGGGTGTCGTCCGGCGAGCAGGTCACCGGGTCGGTGACCATTCCCGCCTCGGAGCGCTTGACCACCTCGACCTGGGCGGCCTGCTCCTCGACGGACAGGTTGCGCTGCAGGATGCCGACGCCGCCCTGGCGGGCCATGGCGATCGCCATCCGAGCCTCGGTGACGGTGTCCATCGCGGCGGACAGCAGCGGCACCCGCAGGCGGATGTTTCGGGACAGCTGGGTGGACGTGTCGACGCCGCTGGGGATGACGTCCGATTCGTCGGGCAGCAGGAGCACGTCATCGAAGGTCAGACCCAGTGTCGCGAACTTCGAGGGGAGGCCGGGTGCGGAGAGTTCGCTGGTCATGGCGAGGGATGTGCCTTCCTTCACGCGATGGTCCACAAACCTGCGGATGCGGCTTGGATGTCCTCGGCGATTACGTCATGGAACGTGGCATCGGCATCGGGGATTCCCTCAATGATAGAGACCACAGGTCAGGCCCGTTTGCCCCGTAGGCGGTGGGGTGTGCCACGCCACGACCGGCGGTCAAACCCGCCCCGACAACCCCACGAGGTGGACGCAGCCGGTACCGTGCGGGCCGTGCCGCACGATCCGATGCCACCAGACCCGTTCGCGGGTGACCCGGAAGATCCGAGCATGGCACTCGGCGATCACGACGCCGACGACGGCCCACCACTCGGCGACGAGGAACGGGCCGAACTGCTCGCCGACCTGACCGACCTCGCCGTCTACCAGGCCCTGCTGGAGCCCCGCGGGCTTCGCGGCATCGTGGTGGACTGCGCGGACTGCGGCGAATGCCACTACCACGACTGGGAATTGCTGCGCTCCAGTCTGGAGCAGCTGCTGCACGACGGGCGGATGCGCCCGCACGAGCCGGCGTTCGACCCGAACCCGGGCGACTACGTCACCTGGGAGTACTGCCGCGGCTACGCGGACGGCGTGACCGAGAGCGAAACCACCCACTGACGATTTCCACCACGCACAATGAGAAGAGGGGCTCCCGGTCGGGAGCCCCTCTTCTCATTGGCAGGTTCTAGACCGGCCTCTTCGTCACGGGTTGCTGCTGCTGCGCTGGGGGAACAGGTCCGATCCCCAGCCGCTGGACGGGTGCGCGGAGCTGCCGCTGGTCTCGCTCGGCGACGTGCTCGACTCCGACGGCGACGTGGACGACGTCGGCGGCTGCGACGAGCTGTCCGTCGGCGGCACCGGCGGAATCGGCTCCGACGGCGACGGCGACGTGGTCGGCGTCGGCGGGATCGGAGACGTCGGCTGCTGCGAGGTCTGCGGGTGCTCGCCCTCGCCCATCCGCGCGGTCAGCGAAGCGTGCGCGGCCTTCAGATCGGACAGCCCGTGCTCGTCGTCGACGCCCTGCATCTGCTCCTGCGCGGAGCGCAGCGCGGCCTCGGCGGCGGTGCGATTGCCCCGCTCGATCGCGCCCTCCGCGGTGTTCAGGTCCTCGCGGGCCGAACTCGCGGCGACGATCGCGCGGGTACGGTCGGAGTAGAGAACCTGCGCGACGCCCCACAGCATGTCGCCGGGCTGCGCGTCGCGGGCGGCCACGCCGACACCGGTGAACGTGATCATCAGGACAGCTGCGGCGGTGGCCACCGGCACCAGGTGCCGGCGCTTGAGCCGACGGCGCGGGCGGCTGCCCGCCGCGATCGCCGCGGTCGCGGTCTCCACGTCGACGAGATCGCCGATCGGCGCGGCGTCGATGTCCTGCCGCCACGCGACCAGCAGTGCTTCCAGGCTGGGGCGCTCGTCGTCGGTCGACGCGACCACGTCTGGATTGGTCCCGCCGAGCGCGTCGAGCAGCGCGTCGTCGGCCTGTAGCTCGCTGAGGTCGATCGGTTCTTCGCCGAAGTCGTCGAAGTCGACCAGCTCGTCGGAATCCTCGGCCGGTCGCGGCCGGAACGTGAGCACGTCGGCATCGCCCGACACGGCGTCGGGTTCGGTGGTTTCAGACTCGGCCGAGCCGGAATCCCGGTGGTTCTCGATCAGTTCCGTTCCCTCGTCTGCGGACCCCTCTGCGGGAGCCTGGTCCCGCTCGTCTGCCCCGCGCGAACGGTCCTCGTGCCGGCCGGACTCGACAGGGTCGTGTCCTGCCTGCTCCCCCTCGGGCCCCTTCCGCTCCGCCATTCAGACCACCTCCTCCGCGGACAGCGTCTTTCGCAGCCGGGCCAACGCGCGGTGTTGAGCCACGCGTACCGCGCCCGGCGTAGAGCCGACCGCTTCGGCGGTTTCCTCCGCCGACAACCCGACGACCACCCGGAGCAGCAGGATTTCCCGCTGCTTGGCCGGGAGGACGCGAAGTAGTTGCGCCATCCTGCCCGAGAGCTCACCCTGCATCGCCCGCTGCTCCGGTCCGGCCTCGGATTCCGGCGTGTCCGGAACATCGGCCACCGGTTCGGAGCGGTTGCGGGCCAACGCACGATGCGCATCAGCCACCTTGTGCGCGGCGATGCCGTACACGAACGCCAGGAACGGACGACCCTGGTCCTTGTAAGTGGGCAGCGCGGTCAGCACCGCGAGGCACACTTCCTGGGCCACGTCGTCCGCCGAAGCGAACGACCTCTCGTTTCGTCCGACTCTGGCGCGGCAGTACCGCACCACCAAAGGACGGATTTCGGCCAGCAAGCGCTCGATCGACTGACGATCGCCGTCGACGGCGGCGCCTACAAGAGCGTCCAGCCCGTCCCCCACGTTGGTCATCGCAGACAGCAGCCCTGGTGTTACGCGTTCAAGCGATTCGGATTTGCCCGGCGGAAATCGCGTGCACCGCACGCTGCGCCGAGCTCACCGTACCGGGCAAGGGGCGATCGTTGAACAGGGAGTGGGGGGAGGGGGCCGTCGTCGTCACACATTCAGAGATACCAGACGCCGGGCCCGGCGGCGTTTGCCCAGGCCACCGGGATCATGGTGAACCACGAGAGAAGATCCGAGAGGATCTTCACAGGTGTCGCGCGACTGGGCGATCACGACGCTTTCGGGGCATTCGCACCGATTTGCCGCAAAGGCCGGTTTCGACCGAGGTGTCCGATCGAGAGAACTATGGCTCGCGCCACATCCACGGCTGCGGCCCGGAATCGGGGCCGCACCGAAGTGACGCGAGCCATAGGCACACTCGTAACGTCAGCTCGCTTCAAGCCAACGTCCTCGCCGAGCACCGGCAGCTCGGACTGGATCTGCCGGTGCGCTCCGATCGTCAGGCGCGCGGCGGTCGCCGCGCGCGGCGATCACGCGACGAGACCGCGGCGGAAACCGTGCGCAACTGCTTGCGCGCGGTCGCGCACGCCGAGCTTGCGGAAAAGCCGGCGAGCGTGGGTTTTGACCGTGTCCTCCGAGAGGTAGAGCTCGCGGCCGATCTGGCCGTTGCTCTTGCCCTGGCTCATGCCGCGCAGCACCTGGAGCTCGCGCTCCGTCAGCTGCACACCGGGATCGGACGGCTGTCGGGGTGCGGGCACCGAGGTGCTCGCCAGCGTGTGCGCCAGCGCCGCAACCAGCTCCGGCCGGGACGCATCCCAGCGGAGGTAGCCGCGGGCCCCGCCGGCGATCGCGGCGGCGATGCTTGCCGCGTCGTCCGGGGCACCGAACACGATCACGTTCGCTTGCGGATGAGCCGAGACGAGCCTGCGAGTGGCCTCGACGCCGTTCGGTACAGCACGCTGGGTGCCGACCAGTACGACGTCGACGGCCTGCCGCGAAAAGCGGGCAAGCAGCTCGTCACCGTGCGCAACGCAATCAATTCGACTCACTCCGGGGACAGCAGACATCACACGAGTGAGCCCTTCCCGGACGCTACGTCGGTCATCGCAGATCAGGACCGTCGTCACGGGAACTCCTTCCTGCAGGCGAGTGACGTTCCAACTCCCCTATCGGACGCAGGGGCCAAAACCTTGACACGATCCGGTGCTTAATCCGTCAAGAAATTTTGCGTCGCCCCGGTTCGGGCCCGGTTCACTGGAACGGAGCAGGCCGCCGGGACCGGTCCGCCCACTACTCCGGGAAGCCGCCGACCACGCGCCGTACCTGCAGTATTCACCCGATTGCACCCAGTCGTGACCGCGGTTTCGCCCATCCGCACGAACGCGGTAACCCCACCCACACGACGGGTGTGTGATTTATGACACAGGGAGCCCAATTCAGCCCAGCACGGTCTCCGAAACACGCGCAACAGCCGTCTCGAGCGAATCGAGCAACTCCACGTGCGCGGGCAGCGCCTGCTGCGCCCAGCCGGCTCCCGCCACGAACGCTCGGGCGCGCTGGCGGGTGATCGGGATGTCGTCCAGCACCCGCGACGAGGCGTAGTGCGACTGGTCGGCCCAGAGCACCACGGCGGCCGGAGCGGAGCGGCGCACCGCCGCGGCGAGCCCTTCGCGCGGCAGCGCGGCGCCGAACAGCCGGTGGCCGACGCGGTTGGCGGCGAGCGCCGCGGCGAGCGCCACGAGTTCGAGCTCCTGAACTTCGCCGGGCACCGGAGCGAGCACCACCGGGCGCGGATTGATCGGGGCCGGCGCTGTCGCGATCACCGAACGCAGCGCGGTGGAAGCGCAGTCGACCAACAACTGCAGGACCTCGATGCCGGAGCCGGACCGCTGCCGCCGTTCGCTGACCGCGCGCAGCACCGGCTGCAGCATGCCCTGCCAGGTCTCCACGACGCCGTCGCTGTCCATCGACTCGATCAGCAACCGCTGCACGGACCAGGAGTCCAGCGCGAGCGCCGCGCGCCCCAGGCCGCGGGCGCGCGGCCCGGCCCCGGTGAGCTTGAGCCCGCGCCCGCCGGTGTTGGAGCCGCTGACCAACTTGATGTCACCCGCGCCGCCGAGCACGCCGGACAGCATCATCGGCCCGTCGCCGGATCCCTCCGGCGGCGTTTGCTGTTCGGTCGCGTCGGGGTATCGCTGCGGCAGCGGCGCGGCGACAGTGCGGGCGTAGCGGGCCGCCTCCATCGGCGAGGCACCGCGCAGCAGCGCGCGTTGCATCTGCTCCAGGCGAGCGATGTCGTCCGGGCCGTAGCGGCGGTGCCGACCGCTGGTGTGATCGCTGGGCCCGAGCCCGTACCGGCGATCCCAGGTGCGCAGCGTGGCGGGTGCCACACCGAGCCGGCGGGCCACCGCGGCGACGCTGAGCCGCGGCTGATCGTCCGACGCAGCGCCATCCGGGCCTCCGACCAGCCCCGGATCGTCGCTCGGGATGGGGGTGTCCTGCCCCTGCACAGGTTCCGGCCGCGTCGTCACGCGGGACATGTTCCGGTTCTGGCCCGTGGAGAGCAAGCCGTCGGGCATCGATCTTCGTCGACCAAAGATCACTCCAACGATGAACAGCTTTTGGCGCGATAGGGGTTGAACAAGTTTTGGCGCGGTTCTACGGTCGGATCATGCGAGGCTGCGGCCGCCCGCCGCAGCGGGGAGGGGACCCACCGCTAGGAGGTGGTTTGCGCAATGGCAGACACTCGACGTCTTCCAGGACCGAACGCCGATATCTGGGATTGGCAGATACGGGGCTCCTGTCGAGGCATGGACAGCGCGTACTTCTTTCATCCAGACGGCGAGCGCGGCCCAGCGCGAGCCCGGCGTGAGGCCAAGGCGAAAGAGGTGTGCCAGCACTGCCCGGTGCTCGCGCAGTGCCGGACGCATGCACTAGCCGTGCAGGAGCCGTACGGCATCTGGGGCGGGCTGTCGGAGTCGGAGCGGGAAGTGATCATAAAGGCGCGCAAGCGCCAGCAGCTGGCGGTCGCGGCCAGCTGACGCGCTTGTGTCGGCCGGCGCGACGCGGGTCGCGGGCGGCCGCCGGAGTCGGATGGCTACGAGGGGCGTCATTCGGCTCCGGGTAAGACGAAAAGATCGGGGCGGTACCCACACCGTGGGTACCGCCCCGATCTTCGTGCCGTTCAGCCGGGCCGAGGGCCCGGCTCACGCGCGCCGGCTCAGTGGCCGTGCCCGTGGCCGTGGCCGTGCCCGGCGGCCTCCGGCTGCTCTTCCGGCTTCTCCACGACCGCGCTCTCGGTGGTGATCACCATGCGGGCGATGGAGGCCGCGTTGGCGACCGCGGAGCGGGTCACCTTCAGCGGGTCCACGATGCCGGCCTGCACCAGGTCGCCGTACTCGTCGGTCGCCGCGTTGTAGCCGGCGCCCCAGTCGAGGTCGCGGACCTTGGACACCACGACGGCGCCTTCCTGGCCCGCGTTGGCGGCGATCCAGTACAGCGGGGCGTCCAGCGCGCGGCGCACCAGCTGCACGCCGGTGGCCTCGTCACCGGTGAGGCCGAGGTTGTCGGCCAGCACCTTGGCGGCGTGGATCAGGCTCGACCCACCACCGGGGACGCTGCCCTCCTCGGCCGCGGCCTTGGAGGCGGCGACGGCGTCCTCGATGCGGGACTTGCGCTCCTTGAGCTCCGTCTCGGTGGCCGCGCCGACCTTGATCACGGCGACGCCGCCGGCCAGCTTGGCCAGCCGCTCCTGCAGCTTCTCGCGGTCCCATTCGGAGTCGGTGGCCTCGATCTCCTTGCGGATCTGGTCCACGCGGTCCTTGACGTCCTCGGCGCTGCCGCGGCCGTCCACAATGGTCGTGGTGTCCTTGGTCACGGTGACCCGGCGGGCCGCGCCGAGCACCTCCGGACCGGCCTCGGACAGCTTCAGCCCGACCTCGGGCGCGATGACCTGGGCGCCGGTGGCGATCGCCAGGTCGTCCAGGAACGCCTTGCGGCGGTCGCCGAAGAACGGGGCCTTGACCGCGACGACCTTCAGGGTCTTGCGGATGGCGTTGACGGCCAGGGTGGACAGCGCCTCGCCCTCGACGTCCTCGGCGATGATCAGCAGCGGCTTGCCGCCCTGCGCGATCTTCTCCAGCAGCGGCAGCAGGTCCTGCAGGCCGGAGATCTTGTCGCGGTGCAGCAGGATCTGCGCGTCCTCCAGCACCGCTTCCTGACGCTCGGCGTCGGTGACGAAGTGCGGGGAGATGAAGCCCTTGTCGAACTGGAGGCCCTCGGTGATCTCCAGCTCGGTGGCCAGCGTCGAGGACTCCTCGATGCTGATCACGCCGTTCTCGCCGACCTTCTCCATCGCCTCGCCGATCAGCGCGCCGATGGACTCGTCCCGGGAGGACACGGTGGCGATCTGGGCGATGTTGTCGCGGCCCTTGACCGGCGTGGCCTTGGCCTTGAGCGCCTCGACGACGGCGTCGGTGGCCGCCTGGACGCCCTTGTTCAGCGACGCCGGGTTGGCGCCCGCGGCCAGGTTGCGCAGGCCCTCGCGGACCAGCGACTGGGCGAGCACGGTGGCGGTGGTGGTGCCGTCGCCGGCGACGTCGTTGGTCTTCGTCGCGACGTTCTTGGCGAGCTGGGCGCCCAGGTTCTCGAACGGGTCGCTCAGCTCGATCTCGCGGGCGATGGTCACGCCGTCGTTGGTGATCTGCGGTCCGCCGAACTGCTTGTCCAGCACGACGTGCCGACCACGCGGCCCGAGGGTGACCTTCACCGCGTCGGCGAGCTGGTTGACGCCGCGCTCCAGCGCGCGCCGGGCCTGCTCGTCGAAGGCGATCTGCTTAGCCATGGTTACAACAGCCCTTCATCGGATGCCTTTGGGGTCTTCGCTCTTGTCCTTGAGCGGCGAAGCCGCTTAGCCCACCTACGCGACCGGCACCGCCCGCGGGTTCTCAGGGGTCTTCTCGCGAGGACAGCGAGAAGACCTCTGAGGTTCCGCTACCGCACCGCCACGCAAAACGAGCCCAGCGACAGGTTCTTGCCCCGGACATGCGACCGCCCCGGGGTCCCGGACGGGACCGCCGGGGCGGCACTGCTCGCGTGGTGCAGCGTCAGTTGACGACGGCCAGCACGTCGCGGGCGGAGAGGATCAAGTACTCCTCACCGTTGTACTTGACCTCGGTGCCGCCGTACTTCGAGTAGATGACGACGTCGCCTTCCTTGACATCCACCGGGATGCGGTTGCCCTTGTCGTCGACGCGACCCGGGCCGACGGCCAGAACCTTGCCCTCCTGGGGCTTTTCCTTGGCGGTGTCCGGGATCACGATGCCGGACGCAGTCGTCGTCTCGGCCTCGCTCGCCTGGACCACGATCTTGTCCTCAAGCGGCTTAATGCTCGCCACGGTGTGACCTCCACCTTCTGGGGCCTTCGAAGCGTTGTCTGGGATAAGACGGCACCGTGGCTCCCCGCCGTCGCGGGTGCCGGGGCGCTGCGGTGCCGTTCTGCTAGCACTCTACCCATGAGAGTGCCAACGCTCAACAACAACCCTCTCCCGGGTCTCCCGGCGTGTCCGCCACCCCAGGTCGCCGAGCCGGAGCGGGACCGGGAACGGCGCGGCTGCACCGATGCCGCCGCCGCCCCGGTAGCCGGAGAACTCCGCCGGACAACAGTCAAGCAGAGCGGCGGCGCCCGGTGCCCGGCAATCCAGCAGAGCGGGATCCCGGCGCCCGCGCGCTCCGGCTACCCGGCGGATTCGATTCCGTTCGGAACGTAGCGGATCCGGCAGGTGGGGTCACTACCTGGGATGTTGTCACAGACGATCAGCTGTGCGTGATCTTCGCTGGTAGATCGCCATGCGGGAAATGTCACCAATGCCACGAGGTGGTTCACACCAAGGCGGTTCGGTGCCCTAGGTTGCCAGGCATGCCCGCCCTCTCGAAGCCCGCGAACCGCCCCTGGGAGCGCCGCCCCCGACCCGCGCGCCCACCCGGCCCGCCCGGCCCGCCGACCCGAGCCGGCTGGCGACCGAAATGACGCTGCGGGCTCACCGCTCCGGCTGGTGGCGGTAGAGCTCGGCGTACCGCTGCGCCCGCTGGGCGCGGATCGCGGCCTGCGCCTCCTCGCGCAACGCCCTTCCGGTGCCCATCGGGTAGCCGTGCTTGGTGAGCCGGTACTCGCTGGTGTGCTCCAGGTACGACAGCGAGTACCAGAGCGCCAGGATGACTCCGCCGAGCACGGACATCGCCCGGATCCACAACGGCCCGGGCAGCAGGAAGAAGAGCAGTCCCGGGGAGATCTGGACCAGGCTGCGGGCGACGTGCCGCAACACCCAGGTCCGGCACGTGATGTCGTGCAGCACCCACTCCCGGCATCTCGCCGGCAGCCGTCCGCCGAAGGCGTACCAGATCCATTGCGCCGGGTTGGGCCTGATCGGTCGGTCCGCAGCCACGTCCCCTCCTTCGCCGAAGCACCTGAGAACACCTATATGCTAATCATTAGCACGCTAATGATTAGCGTGACAGTGGGCACCCCGGCCAGAAGGAGACCCCGATGAACCAGATCGATCTCGGCGAGGACCCGCTCGCCCTCGATCGCCAGGTTTGCTTCGCGCTCTCCGTCGCCTCGCGCAACGTCATCTCCGTCTACCGGCCGCTGCTGGCGCCGCTCGGCCTGACGCACCCGCAATACCTCGTGATGCTCGCGCTGTGGGAGCAGTCGCCGAGATCGGTGAAGGATCTCTGCGGTGCTCTCCACGCCGACCCGGCGACGTTGTCCCCGCTGCTCAAGCGCCTCGAATCGATCGGCTACCTGGAACGGCGGCGCAGCACCGAGGACGAGCGGCTGCTCGCCGTCGAGCTGACGGAGAAGGGCCGGGAACTCCGCGCGGAGGCCGAGAAGATCCCGTACCGCGTGGTCGAACTCCTCGGTATGCAGGTCGCCGAGCTGGAACAGCTCAACACGGCGCTGAGCAAGGTGATCGCGGCGACCCGCCGCGCCCTCGACGGCGAGTGACGCGCTGAGCCGATCGGTCCGGCGGCGGCTGGGCCGAACGGCTTCCGCGGCTTGCTTCGGCCGCCCCATTTCGCCGGGAATTCACCAAACCCTCTTCTGGTGTCGGTACTTTCGTGCGCTCGATCGCGCCACGGTCGAGCCCCGGACGACTTCCGCAGGACACCTGGAGGACACCGATGCCCGATATCCCGTTACCCGGCCGGGTCAGCCGCCGCGCCGTGCTGCTCGGCGGTGCCGCCGCGCTCGGCGCGACCGCCTTCGGCGGCTCCGCGCTGGCCAACGCGCTGTCGCTGCCCGGCGCCGGCACCCGCCGGCTCGCCGACCCGTTCACCCTCGGCGTCGCCTCCGGCGATCCGCTGCCGGACGGGGTCGTGCTGTGGACCCGGCTGGCGCCGGAGCCGACCGCCGACGACGGGCTGGGCGGCATGCCCGACAAGGCCGTGCCTGTGCAGTGGGAGGTCGCCGCGGACGAGCAGTTCAGCAAGATCGTGCAGAGCGGTGAGACCGAAGCCGCGCCGGAGCTGGGGCACAGCGTGCACGTCGAGCCGGCGGGTCTGGAGCCCGGCGCGGAGTACTTCTACCGCTTCCGCGCCGAGGGCTCGATCTCGCCGGTCGGCCGCACCCGCACCGCGCCCGCGGCGGGCACGCTCGGCGAGCTGACCATGTGCTTCACCTCCTGCGCGCACTTCGGGCAGGGTTACTTCACCGCCTACCGGCGGATGGCCGAGGACGAGCCGGGGCTGATCCTGCACCTCGGCGACTACCAGTACGAGTACGCCGCCAAGGACGGCGACGTGCGCAAGGTGCTCGGCCCGGAGACCCGCACGCTGGCCAACTACCGGCAGCGCCACGCGCAGTACAAGACCGACCCGGACCTGCAGCTCGCCCACGCGACCGCGCCGTGGCTGGTGGTGTTCGACGATCACGAGGTCGAGAACAACTGGGCCGACGAGACGCCGGAGAAGCCCGACGACGGCTTCCCGGACCGGCGCAAGGTCGCCCTCCAGGCCTACTACGAGAACATGCCGCTGCGCGCGGGCTCGAAGCCGAACGGCATCGACATGCAGCTCTACCGGCGGTACGGCTGGGGATCGCTGGTCAACTTCCACATGCTCGACACCCGCCAGTACCGCGACGACCAGGCCTGCGGCGACGGCGTGCAGTCCGGCTGCGCCGACCGCGAGGACCCGGACCGGTCGATCACCGGCGCCGAGCAGGAGAAGTGGATCACCGACGGGTTCCGCGACACCACCGCCCGCTGGGACGTGCTGGGCCAGCAGGTGTTCTTCTCCAAGATCGACCTGACGCCCGGCACCGAAGAGGGCTACAACATGGACGCCTGGGACGGCTACGTGGCCAACCGCGACCGGATCGCCGGCGCGATGGCCGACAGCGCGGTCCGCAACGGCGTCGTGCTCACCGGCGACGTGCACCGGCACTGGGCCGCGGAGATCAAGCGGACCCACGACGACCCCGGGTCGCGAGCCGTCGGCACCGAGTTCATCACCACCTCCGTCACCAGCGGCGGGGACGGCAACGACGACGGCAACGGCGACGTGCTCAAGGAGAACCCGCACGTGAAGTTCTACGCCAACCGGCGTGGCTACGTGCGCACCAAGTTCACCGAGAAGGAACTGCGCGCCGACTACCGGGTGCTGCCGTACGTGTCCAAGAAGGATGCCCCGGCGGAGACCGCGAAGTCGTTCGTGGTCGAGGACGGCAACCCGGCGCTCAACCCGGCCTAGCCTCGGACTGTCCACTGGGGACGGTTTGGTGAATGCATCCGGTGGCCCATTGCCCCGTGCGTACTTTGTGCTGCTATAGCGACACAAAGTACACACGGGGTGACTTGCGCCGATCGGTTGGCGCGTGCCGAGCCCTGGCCGGTGTTCTCGATGGCACACTTGTCCGGTGCGTGGACTTCGGAAGGGACTCGCGGCGCTGGCCGGGCTCGGGGCTGCGGCGGCGCTGCCCTCGGCGTGGGCGCTGGTGCGCAGCGCCCGGCGCATCAGCACGGTTCGGGACGCGCCCGCGACCAAGTTCGCGCTGGTGCTCGGCGCGGGAGTGCGCTGGGACGGCCAGCCGAGCCGGATCCTGCAGGGGCGGCTGAACGTGGCGCGGGAGCTGTTCGAGGCCGGCCGGGTCCGGCGCATCATCGTCAGCGGCAGCCCGGAATCCCGCGGGCACAGCGAGCCCGTCGTGATGCGGCATCACCTCTTGTCGCACGGGATTCCCGCGTCCGCGGTGGTGCTGGACGAGTCCGGTGTGGACACCTGGTCGTCCTGCCGGCGGGCGGCCGAGGACTTCGGGCTGCGCGAGGTCACCGTCGTGACCACCCGGTTCCACCTGCGCCGCGCGGTGGCGCTGTGCCGGCGCGCGGGCATCGACGCCCACGGCGTCGGCCACGACGCGGCGGCCGACGGCCTGCGCCGGGTCTCCGCCCGCGGCGCCCGCCGCGAGTTCCTCGCCACCACCAAGGCCTTCTGGTGGCGCCGCTGATCGTCACCGGGCGGCGATCACCACCGGTGATCGACCGTGACGGTGGGCAAGGTTCCGGGCGATAGGCAACCGGGCCGGAATTTCGGGCGATATCAGCACATCCTTGCCGAATGGGGGTGTGATCACCGTGCTCGCTCGAAGACTCCGCAGCTGGTTGAGCGCGTGCTGCGTGGCGCTGTTATCCATCGGACTGCTGGCGGCGTTGCCGGCCCGCCGCGCGGAAGCCGCCGTGCCATCCGGTTTCATCCTCCGTAGCCAACCCAGCGGGCAGGCCGCCTTCGACCTGACCGACTTCGCGTACCTGCCGGACGGCGGCGTCCTGACCACCGGGAAGAAGGGCACCGTGGCGTGGGCGGCCGCCGACGGCCGCACCAAGACCATCGCCACCCTGCCCGTCGAACCGACCCAGGACCTGGGCCTGACCGGCATCGCGGTGGCCGCCGACTACGGAACTTCGCGGCACATCTACCTGGCCCGCTCGGTCCCCGGCGGCACCGGCGGCTACCTGCTGCGGCTCGCGCGCTGGACCGTCACCGGCGCGCCGGAACCGACCGGCCTCGCCGACGAACAGGTGCTCCTCGAATTCCGCAGCCCCTACGCGGTGCACGGCATGACCGGGATCGTGGCGGCCGACGAGGGCACGCTGTGGGTGTCCGTCGGCGACCTCTCCGACTTCACCCGCACCGACCGGAACGCGTTGCAGGCCATGAACCTCGACGCGCCCAACGGCAAGATCCTGCACGTCACCGCCACCGGCGACGGCGTGCCCGGCAACCCGCACTACCAGGCGTCGAGCCCCTCGTCGTGGCGCAGCCGGGTGTACGCCAGCGGGTTCCGCAGCCCGTTCCGGCTGTCGCTGGACCGGCACGCCGATCATCGGCGACGTCGGCTACAACACCTGGGAAGAACTCGACCTCGTCCGGCCCGGCCAGAACTACAAGTGGCCCTGCTGGGAGGGGAACCACCGGACCCCGGGCTACGCCGACCTGCCCGAGTGCGCGTCCGTGGTCAACACCCCGCCGCTGTGGGAGTACCACCACGGCGGCGGCGACCAGGGCAACAGCGTCACCGGCGGCATCATCTACCGGGGCGAGAGCTACCCGGAGACGTACCGCGGTGCGTACTTCTTCGGCGACTACACCACGAAGAAGCTCTGGACGCTGCGGTTCGACGCGCAGGGAAAGCTGGTGCGGGCGCCGGAAAACCCGCCGTTCGGCGGTGACATCGGCGGGCCGGTGAAGTTCGCGGCCGCGCCCAACGGCGACATCGTCTTCGCCGACATCTACTCCAGCACGCTGCGCAGGCTCAGCTATCCGCAGGGCAACTCCGCGCCGGTGGCCGAAGCCAAGATCAGCACCGATCCGGCGACCCGCACGGTCACCTTCGACGGATCGAGATCGCAGGACTTCGACGGCGATCCGCTGACCTACCGCTGGGACTTCGGCGACGGCGCGACCGGCTCCGGCGCGCGCACCAGCCACACCTACCCGGACGGTGACCGGTTCACCGCGCGGCTGACCGTGACCGACCCGCTGGGCGCGTCCGGCAGCGTCGACGTGCTGATCGCACCGGCGAACCACTCCCCGCACCTGGCGCTGACGGCGCCCGGCGGACGAACCTTCGCCGTCGGCGAGACCGTCTCCCTCACCGCGCAGGCCACCGATGCCGAGGACGGCACGACGCCGATCACCTGGACCAGCACCGAGGTGCACTGCCCGGAGGAGGCGACCTGCCACCGGCACCCGGGAGCCGGCGGCACCGGCGGGGCCTTCCAGGTCGCGTTCACCGATCACCCGGACTCGCGGATGGAGATCACCGCCACCACGACCGACAGTGCCGGAGTGCGCAGCAGCGAGACCTACGCGGCCATGCCGCGCGAACACCTGCTCGCGTTGACCAGCAACGTGGCCGCCGTGCTGCAGATCCCCTCGGAGGGCGGGCGGAGCTCGGCGATGGTCACCGAAGACGCCACCTTCGACGTGATCGCGGCGGCGACCGCGACCGACGGCGTGGCGACCTTCGCCGGCTGGGCCGATGGCGTCGGCGACCGGTCTCGGGTGCTGACCATGGGCGCCGGCGACCTGACGCTCACGGCCCGGTACGCCACGCCGATCGACCAGCGCTACGAGGCCGAACCGCAGCTGCGCAGCCTGCTCGGGCAGCCCACGGGGCCGGAGATCGCCGAGGACGGCATCCGCTACCGCGGCTACGAACGCGGCAGGCTGTACTGGACCGCGCAGACCGGCGTGCACTACGTCTACGGCGGGAACCTCGCGAAGTACCTGGAACTCGGCGGGCACGGCAGGTTCGGCCCGCCGACCACGGATGAACTGTCCACAGAGGATGGTGTGGGTCGCTACAACCACTTCGCCGGGACGCCCGCGACCCTCACGGCGTCGATCTACTGGACGCCGGACACCGGATCGCACGCGGTGTGGGGCGCGATCCGGCAGAGCTGGGCGGCGAACGGCTGGGAGCAGGGCCCGCTGGGCTACCCGACGACCGACGAAGTCACCGCGCCGGACGGAGCGGGGCGGTACAACCACTTCTCCAAGGCGGGCTCGATCTACTGGTCGCCCGGTTCCGGGGCGCATGCGATCTCGGGCGCGATCCGGGTGACCTGGTCGCAGCTGGGCTGGGAACTCGGCCCGCTCGGCTACCCGACGACCGACGAGCTCACCACGCCGGACGGAGTCGGGCGGTACAACCACTTCTCCAAGGCCGGCTCGATCTACTGGACGCCGGGCACCGGGGCGCACGAGGTGTACGGCCGGATCCGCGAGCGCTGGTCCGCGCTCGGCTGGGAACGCTCGTACCTGGGCTACCCGAAGACCGGGGAGTTCGCGGTCTCCGGCGGTCGCCGCAACGACTTCGAGCACGGCTACATCCAGTGGCACGCGGCGAACGACACGACGATCGACCGGAGGTACTGAACCGTTGGTCTGGCCGCGGTTTCAATTGAAACCGCGGCCGGAACGGACGATTGTGCAAAGTTTCAGAGGGCCACGGTTTCAGTTGAAACCGGGATCACTGGACGACGATGGTGCCGACCGGGAGGCCCGGGTTCGCCGGCATGTCCAGGGGCGAGGGCTTGGCTTCCGCAGCGAGGACGTGGGCTCCGAGGGCCGCGATCATCGCGCCGTTGTCGGTGCACAGCCTCGGGCGCGGCACGCGGAGCGTGATGCCCGCTTCCGCGCAGCGCTGGGCCGCCAGCTCCGACAGGCGGGAGTTCGCCGCCACGCCTCCGGAGATCACCAGCGTGTCCACGTTCAGGTCTCGCGCCGCTCGCACCGCCTTCGCCGTCAGCACGTCCGCCACGGCCTCCTGGAACGACGCGCACACGTCCGCCACCGGGATCTCCCGGCCCTCCCGCTGCTCGGTCTCGACCCAGCGCGCGACCGCGGTCTTCAGCCCCGAAAAGGAGAAGTCGTACTTGGCGTCGCGGGGCCCAGTGAGTCCTCGCGGGAACGCGATGGCCTTCGGGTTGCCCAGCTTGGCCTGCTTGTCGATGGGCGGGCCGCCCGGGTACGGCAGGTCGAGGATGCGCGCCACCTTGTCGTAGGCCTCGCCCGCGGCGTCGTCGATCGTGGAGCCGATCTCGGTGATCTGCTCCCCGATGCCCTCCACGAGCAGCAGCTGCGTGTGCCCGCCGGAGACGAGCAGCGCCAGGCAGCGCTCCGGCAGCGGCCCGTGCTCGAGGGTGTCGACGGCGACGTGGCCGCCGAGGTGGTTGACGCCGAACAGCGGCACGTCCAGCGCGGCCGCGTAGGCCTTGGCCGCCGCGACGCCGACCATCAGCGCGCCGGCCAGGCCCGGCCCGGCCGTCACCGCGATCGCGTCCACATCGGACAGTTCGAGGCCGGATTCGTCGAGCGCGCGGCGCATCGTCGGAGCCATCGCCGCCAGGTGCGCGCGGCTGGCGATCTCCGGCACCACGCCGCCGAAGCGGGCGTGCTCGTCGACGCTGGAGGCCACCGCGTCGGCCAACAGCTCGACCGTGCCGTCGGCGGCCAGCCGGACCAGGCCCACGCCGGTCTCGTCGCAGGAACTCTCGATGCCGAGCACCACTCGATCCGCAGTCATTACCCAGCCTCCGCAGGTTCCGCCGGGGGCCGCCGCATGGTGTGCGCGTCCGCCCCGGACGGCTGGTAGTAGCGCTTGCGCAGCCCGACGATCTCGAAGCCGTGCTTCTCGTACATCGCGATCGCGGCGTCGTTGTCGGTGCGCACTTCCAGGAACGTCGTCGCCTGCTGCTCGTCGGCCTTGGACAACAGCGAGCCCAGCAGTGCCTTGCCCACGCCGCCGCCCTGGTGCGCCGGGTCGACACCGATGGTGTGCACCTCGGCTTCGGCGTGCGGGGCGCGGCCGACGACGGCGAGCCCGGCGTAGCCGATCAGGAGTTCGTCGCGGTAGGCGCCGACGTAGTAGTGGCCCTGGTCGAGCTCCGCGGCGAAGGCGGACCAGGACCACGGGTCGTCGCCGGGGAAGAGCACCTGCTCCAGTTCCGCGCAGCGCTTCAGATCGCTGCGGCGCAGCTTCAGCACCTGCAGCGCGGTGATGGCGCGGTCGGTCACTTCCCACCCCTGGTCAACACGGACTTCCGCTTGCCAGGCGCTTCGGCGTCCGGCCGCCGCAGGTAGAGCGGCACCAGCGGCGCCGGTTCGGCCTGCAGCGCGGCGCGCGCCGCCGCGACCAGCCCGACCGGCGTCGGGTAGCGCGGCTCGACGGCGGTGATGCCCAGCTCCTCGGCCATTTCTCCTGCCGCCGTGGCGAAGCCGTCGGTCGAGACCTCCGCCGGGCGCCGGACGTGCGGCCCGTCGATCCGGGTCCGAGCGGCGTCGTAGGCGGCCCAGTAGACCTCCTTGCGGCGCGCATCGGTGGCGACCAGCAGAGGACCTTCGGTGGTGGCCTGCGCGGCGATCGCGTCGAGGCTGCAGACCGGGTGCACGGGGCGGCCGCAGGCCTGGCCGAGCGCGGCGGCGGTGGCCATGCCGACGCGGAGGCCGGTGAACGGGCCGGGGCCGGCGCCGACGACGATCGCATCGGCGTCCGCGAGTTCGCGTCCGGCCTCGGTCATGACGTCCAGCAGCTGCGGCATGAGGAGTTCGCCGTGCGCACGCGGGTTGACCGTGACGCGCTCGGCGAGGGCGCGCGGCGGACCGTCGTCCAGGGCGACCAGCCCAGCCGTGACCGCGGGGGTCGAGGTGTCCAGCGCAATGACGAGCACGATTACTCAGCGTACGTCAGCCCTGGTCACCGGGGTTACGCGGGGAGCACCGGGACGCCGTCCGGGCAGGCCTTCGGATCCTAGGGCAGCGGCGTGCGTTTCGGCTGCTCAGGAGCCGTGCGTACTTTGTGCTGCTATAGCGATACAAAACAAGCACGGGCATTTACCAGCGGAAACAGTGCCTTCACGCAGTGGTCAACGCCTGGTGCAGCCTGCGGGCCTCCTTGACGAAGCGGCTGGAACCGCCTCGGGCCGCGGCCGCCGCCACACCTGGCACCGGCTCGGCGGGGCGGACCTGGTCGACCAGCTCCACGCCGAGGGCGAGCAGGTCCGCGAGCGCCGTTCGCGGGCGTTCCCCTTCGGCCGGCAGCAGGCCCTCGACCAGCACCGCGACCACCTCCCACGCCAGCTCCGCGAGACCGGCTCGCGCCGCATCGCGCACCGTCTGCACCACACGTCCCAGCACCACCTCGTCGCGCAGCACCAGCTCCACCACGGCATGTGCGACGCCCGTGCCGCGCAACCCGTCTCGGGCGGTCAGGGTGATCAGCGCGTCCACCACACTGGCACGGTCCGCCGACTCTCGGGCACCGAGCGCGAAGGCCAGCACCGTGTTCATCCCGTCGCCGATCGGGCCGTAGGCGTCGACCAGGCGGCCCAGCATCGTCGCGCTGCCTCGCGCCCCGTCTGCGAACGCCTCCACCCGGTGCGCTGCGCAGAGATCTCGGTAGGCGGGCATGAGATCCGGGGCGGCGTTCTGCTCGCGGAGGGTGGCCGAATACCGGCCGGTCGCCGTGCTGTCGAAGGACTTGCGGACCGGATCCGCCGTGTCCGGGAACGTGACGGTGACGCGGGTGTGGTCTTCGAGGTGCATGCCGCGCCAGTCGTACTTCTTGACCGGCACCACCGCGCGCCGGATCTCGGGCCGGCCGAGCCCGCCGTCGTCGATCCACCGCGCGACCTGCGCGCCCGCTTCGCCGAGCCCCCGCACCCGATCGGCGATCGCGGCGTCCCGGGGCAGCCGGAGCATGGCCACGACCAGGTCGTGCTGCCACGGCTCGAATCCCTGCGCTGCCGCGCGCTCCAGCCGCTCGGCCAGCGCTTCGGGTGCGATGATCCCGGACGTGCCGGTAGGGGTGGACATCAGGAACGGGCGGGGCGCGTAGGCGAGTCCGATCCCGATCTCGTGCAGGCGGCGCATCCGCACGGTGCCGTACTCCACTCCGCGCGTCGCGAGTTCCTCCCAGTCCGCCTCGCCCGGGATCTCGTCGATGCGCGGGATCGGGCTGGTGACCTCGCCCCGGCATTCACCCGTCGCGGCGCGCAGGACGGCGGAAAACTCCCCGGCTTCCGACGGCGAACCGATCCAATTGCGCTGCTCGCTCCAATCCGGCAGCCCCGGCGTGTACCACGGACTTTGCTCCTGCAGCGGGGCGAAAGCGCGGCGCAGGGCCTCCCGGTCGGTGAACGCGAACTCGACCATCGCGGCGAGGATCCGCTCCCGGAGGAGCGGACCTGCCCGGTGCGCCTGTTCGGCGAAGGCCGTGACCAGTTCGTCCAGCGATGCGATTGGCGGTGGCATCTCGGGACGTGGCGCGGCAGCCGGAACCGGCACCGGTTCCGGCTCGGCCTCCGGCATCGCGAACACATCGGCCGCACGCGCTCGGAGGTCCTGCGGCAGCGCCACCGCGGCTTCGGCGAGTTCGTCGCGCACGTTCGCGTCGAGCTTGCCGGCGTGCTTGAGCACCAGCTTGAGCGCGCGTTCCTGGACGTCTACCGATTCGTGGCCGAACGCGCCGCCGAGCACCGCCAGCGATCCGGCCCGGCCGCGCCGGATCGCCTTGTCCAGCCACGAGATCTGGGCCCGGACCAGCTTCTTCTCCGGGCGGAAGAACATCGCCCGGCTGACGTCGAGCAGGACGTCCGCTGCCAGCCGGTTCGCCTCGTCCAAGCGCTGGAGTTCCCGTTGCGCCATCCCGGCGACCGTCGAGTGGCTGTCGGGCACCAGAGCCGCGTAGTCGCCGCCACGCGGCGCGAGCTCGTCCAGGTTCGGGCAGAGCTTGTCGTGCAAATCGATCAGGGCCACGACGTCCATTTGCTTGCCGCCGCGCTGCAGGCGTGCCAGCAGCCCGTCCAACAGCACCAGCCGATCGACCTCACCGGCGGCGGCGAGCTCCGCCAGCGCGCTCGGCCAGCCGTCCTGCGCCCAGGAGTCCGCGAGCCGCCGCGCCACACCGTCCACTTCGAACAGTCGCGGAATCAGGGCCAGGAACCGCCGGTCGCCACGTATTTCGCCGACGATCGTCGTGTCGTCGCGCCCGATCATCTCCGGCCAGTGGTAGACGTATCCGTCGCTGTCGGGCAGGGCATCCCCGGCGATGGCGGTGATGAGCTGCCATTCGTGGTTCGATGTCCGCCCGCGTGGGCGCAGCCGTTGCGCGAGCTTCTCGGCGAGCCGCGGCAGCCACGGCACGTCCCGCCGGCGCAGGACGGCCAAGACGTGCTCGAACGCCGGTGCACCGTAGGGCCTCAGCACGCGGCGGTCATCCGGCCGCAGCGGCCGGTCGAGGCTGTTGCGGGACAGCCACGGCGCGAGCGTCGACATCGGCAGCACGGCCGCGCCGGCGACCGCGAGCATGGGCGAGTACTGCTGCGTCGTGTAGAAGTCCGCCCGCCGCACCGAACGTTCGAAGTCCGTCAGCGGCTTGGTGAGCGCGCGACTGTCCGCCGGACCTATTTCCCCGAGCGCCGCCGCGAGGACGTCCAGGTCGCCTTGCTCGATCAGTTCCTTCAGGTCGTCCCAGTTCATCCCCGTGCTCCGTTCCGCGCCACGTCCACGGCGAGCGCGTGCTTGCACTTGCCCCTGGTGCCGCCGAATTCCGTCCACCACCGGCAGGTGCAGCCGTCGGCCCGCACCCGGTGCGCGCGGTCTCCGACGGTCACCGTCGCGGTGTCACCGTCGATGTGCACTGCGCCCGCCTCGACGAGCGCTCTCGCGTTGCGGAGGCGGGGGTTCATCGCCTCCCCGGCCGTCGCGTCGTAGGGCAGTTCGCGGTGGAAGTAGGCCGCCTCGGCGAGGTCGTAGCCGACCCGGCCCGCGGTCCCGAGCTGGGTCAGGGCGTCGCGAACCCTCGGTTGCGGCAAGCCGGACCGCTCCGCGAGGAGATCGACCTCCACCCGCGGCTCGAAAGCCAGCAGCGCGCCGATCAACTCGGCGTCCGTTTCGGTGTCGTCCGAGGCCAGCGCGTCGAGCACCGCTCCCTCACCGGAGAATCCGCGGTTGAGCCCCGGCGACAGCGCCAGAACCAGCCGCATTCCTGGCAGGTCCAGCTCCCAGGCACTCGCGACGGGCTGGCTTCCGGCGCGGACCGGCGGGCCGTAAACGCGCAGCGCCCGGGCGAAGCGAAGCAGCGGGACGAGCGATTCGAGCCGATCGGGGCTTGCCACGCAGACCGCGCCAGGCGCCGGCGAGCTGGTCAGGCGCAGCGAGCGTCCGGCGGGCACGGCCCAGAGCGCGCCACTCGAACGGGACGGCAGCGTGCGGAGCAGGCGCGCGGCTTCGACGGCGGACAGCTCGGCGCGCGGCTCGAATCCGGCGGTGATCACCTGGATCTCGGCGAACCCGCGGAGCCACCGCTGCGGCAGCGGCACCTTCTTCTCCACCACCGAGCCGTCGAGGGTGGTGGCGGTCAGGTCGTCCGGGCCGACCGACAGGTGCAGCGGATCGCGGCCGCCGACCCGCGCCAGCATGCGGCGCAGCGGCTCGTTGATGTCCACATTGGTCGTTCCGCGGTCGTGCACCTCGCCGTCGAGGCCGCCGGAGAGGACGTCCAGCCGCGCGTAGACGCCGCAGCAGCGGGAGAAGGACTCGAAGCGCAGCCGGTCGCCGTTGCACGTGACCACCGGATCGCGGAAGGCCGGGCGGCCGGTGAGCTCCGGATATCGGGATCGCGCGACCCGGGCGACCGCCTGGAGCCCGCCCGCGGCAGGCGCGGCATCGGTGAGGAATCCGGTGAAGAACCGGGGATTTCCCGCCGGGCCGGCCAACGCGGTCCCGCCCGCGGTCTCCAAGCCGAGCCGACCGCCGTCGAGCACCGACGGCCGCCGGTAGGTCAACGAGTGCGCCTCATCGCTCATGGCGGCGCAGGGTAGTCATGATCACCGACACGACGCTGGAGAATGGTTCAGATCCCCGCGCAGGAAGGTTGAGATGTTCGGCAAACGCGAAGCGCACCTGGTGGTGCTCAATGACCTCGACGAGGCCTGGGAGGCGGTGCGGCGCGCGGTCCACGACGCGAGCCCCGAGGAACTGCCCGGGTTGCAGCGCGCACTGAAGATCCTGGACGAAGCCGGTGACGGCGAGCCGCAGGAGATCCGCTGGACCCGCCAGGTGCTGACCAGGGCGGGCATCGACCCGCGCACCCACGAGGTCGCGGCGGTCCGGGAAGTGCGCAAGCAGCTACCGGGCCTGTCCCTGGCCAGCGCGGTCGGCCTCGTCCGCCAGGTGAAGGGCTGACTTCGGCACGGTGCCGTGAGTCTTTTGGGCTGCTATAGCCGCCCAAAAGACTCACGGCCCCGTTTCGGCCTGCTACGAACCCTGGCGGGTGAGCAGATTGCCTTGCGGCGCGGTCAGTTCCACGCCCGGCCCGACGATCTGCGCGCCGCGCAGCCAGGTTTCGCGCACCACGCCGGACAGCGGGCGCCCGTGGTACGGCGAGACCGGGTTGCGGTGGTGCAGCTTGCCCACGTCGACGACGAACGCGTCGTCCGGCGCGAACACGCAGAAGTCGGCGTCGTTGCCGACCGCGATGGAACCCTTGCCGCGCAGGCCGGCGAGGTCGGCGGGCTTCCGGGACATCCACTGCACGACGTCGGCGAGGCTGTGGCCGCGCACCCGCGCCTGCGTCCACACCGCCGAAATGCCCAGCTGGAGGCTGGAAACCCCGCCCCAGGCCACGCCGAAGTCGCCGATGTCGAAGCGCTTGAGCTCCGGCGTGCACGGCGAGTGGTCGCTGACCACGCAGTCGATGATCCCGTCGGCCAGTCCCTGCCACAGCAGTTCTCGGTTGCGGGCCTCGCGGATCGGCGGGCAGCACTTGAACTGGGTGGCGCCGTCGGGGATCTCCTCGGCGCTGAAGCTCAGGTAGTGCGGGCAGGTTTCGACCGTGACCCTGACGCCGTCGGCGCGCGCGGAGGCGATCATCGGCAACGCGTCCGACGACGACAGGTGCAGGATGTGCACCCGCGCCCCGATGCGCCGCGCCAGCTCGATGACCTGCGCGATCGCGACGTTCTCGGCACCGCGCGGGCGGGAGTTCAGGAAGTCGCCGTAAGTCTCGCCGTGCGCCGTGGGTGCGTGCTCGATGGCGTCGGAGTCCTCGGCGTGCACGATCATCAGCCCGTCGTAGCGGGTCAGTTCGCGCAGCGCCTCGTCGAGTTCGGTCGGGCTCAGCGGCGGGAACTCGTCGACCCCGGAGTGCAGCAGGAAGCACTTGAAGCCGAACACGCCGGCCTCGTGCAGCCCGCGCAGCTCGGCGAGGTTGCCGTGCACGGCGCCGCCCCAGAAGCCCACGTCGATGAAGGCCTTCTCGCGCGCGGTCTTGCGCTTGACCTCCAGCGCGCCGGTGTCGATCGTCGGCGGCAGGCTGTTCAGCGGCATGTCGAGGATGGTCGTGACGCCGCCGGCCGCCGCGGCGCGGGTGGCGGTGTCGAAGCCCTCCCACTCGGTGCGGCCCGGGTCGTTGACGTGCACGTGGGTGTCGACCAGCCCGGGCAGCAGGACCTCGTCGGCGGCGAGCTCGATGGTGCGGGCGGCTTCGAGCGGGGCGTCCAGCGGCTCGACGGCGGCGATGCGGCCGTCGCGGACGCCGACGCTGCCGGACGTCTCGCCGTTCGGGCCGATGAGCCGTCGCGCGCGGAACACGACGTCGAACGCTCCGGTGGCTGGTTCGGGCAACGCGGTTACCTCCTCCTGGCAATGGTTCAACAAAGTGTTGAACCATGGTGCGGTTCCGGTCAAGGGGATGGAGCGAACGGATCGTTCGCCACTTCTACCGGGGCGAACGGGCCGCCGACTCCGAACCCGACCCGCGGCCGGCCGCTCACGATTCCGATGGTGCAAGCATCAGTTCGGCGCGGCGCGCCGGGCGGTTCGGCGAGAAGCGCGCCGATCGACCAGGAGAACGGCGCAAGGCACGAGCGTTCGCCGCGTTGAACCATGGCTTTCCGTATCGCGAAGTATACTTATCGTTTTTTGGAAAGTTAACGGGAAGCCACGCGCACACGTCAAGGGGCGGCGACGGAGCATCGATTCAGCACGGCCCCTCCAGGCCAACCTGAAACTCCTTCTTCATGCGGGTAATCGATTCGTATTTTCCCAGGTATTGACACAGGTCTCGCGGCGATGTTTGGTATACCGCATCCCAAATCGCCCGGCTCCTCCTCCGCCTCCTGGAGACCAGACGTGACACAAACATCGGGAACCATCACGAACACCGGAACCAGACCCACCCGGGTCCGCTGGAAGATCTTCCTGCTGCTCCTGGCGATCGTGACCATCAACTACGTCGACCGCGGCTCCATCTCGGTGGCGCTGCCATTGATCAAGAAGGAGTTCGGGCTCTCCGACGAGCTCACCGGCATCCTGCTGGCCGCCTTCTTCTGGACCTACGCCCTGATGCAGCTGCCCAGCGGCTGGCTGATCGACCGCTTCGGCCCGCGCCGGATGGTCGGCAGCTCGTGCATCGCCTGGGGCGCGGCCACCGCGCTCACCGCGACCGCCCCCGGCCCGGGCGCGCTGCTCGGGATGCGCGCGCTGCTCGGCGCCACCGAAGCGCCGGTGATGCCGGCCGGCGGCAAGCTCAACGCCATCTGGATGCCGCTGCGGGAACGCGGCCGCGGCGCGGTCATCCTCGACGCCGGCGCGCCGCTGGGCGCAGGCCTCGGCGGCATCGCGATCTCCTGGCTGATCGCGACGACCGGCGGCTGGCGGCCCGCGTTCATCGTCGCCGGCGCGGTCACCGTGCTGATGGGCGTGTGGGCCTGGTGGTACCTCCGGGACACCCCGCGCAGCCACCCTCGCGTGAACGACGCCGAGGCCACCGACATCGAGACCTCGCACGCCGCCGAGGACCGCGCGGCGGGCACCACCAGCGGTCGGCGCCCCCTGCGCCGCTACCTGAAGTTCCGGTCGTTCTGGGCGATGTGCGCCGCGTGGCTGGGCTTCAACGGCGTGTTCTACGGGCTGCTGACCTGGGGCCCGCTGTACCTGTCGGAAGCCAAGGGCTTCGACATCAAGACGATCGGCTGGTCCACCTTCGTCATCTTCGGCGCCGGATTCGTCGGCGAGCTGATCGGCGGCTGGCTCGCCGACGCCTGGCGGGCCCGCGGCCGCGACGGCAACGTCGTGATGCGCACGCTGCTCGGCATCGCCGGCGTGGCGGTCGTGCTCGGACTGCTCGGCGTGACGCTGGTGCCCGGCCCGATCGCGGCCGTGACTCTGCTGTCGGCCGTGCTGTTCTTCCTGCGCTGGGTAGGCCTCATGTGGAGCGTGCCGTCGTTGCTCGGCGGCCGGGAGAACGCCGGTGCCCTCGGCGGCGCGATGAACCTCAGCGGCAACATCGCCGGCATCCTCACGCCGATGCTGGTGGGCTTCATCGTCGGCGCGACCGGCAGCTACACCTGGGCGCTGCTCTACTTCGTCGGAGCGGGATTGATCATGACCGCCGCCGTGCTCACCCTCGACTACACCAAGCGCCTGCCCGCCTGAAAGGAATGACATGCCACGCATCGGAATGTTGACACCGTCGTCCAACACCGTGCTGGAACCCGTCACCTACCAGCTGCTGTCCGGCGTCGAGGACGTGAGCGTCCACTTCAGCAGACTGCCGGTCACCGCGATCTCCTTGTCCGACAAGGAGAACGACCAGTTCTCGCTGGAGCGGATGTCGGCGGCGGCCGAGCTGCTCCGGGACGCCGCGGTGGACGTGGTGGCGTGGAACGGGACCGCGGGATCCTGGCTCGGATTCGACTACGACCGGCAGGTCAGCGCGGCGATCTCGGAGGCGTGCGGCGTGCCGGCCACCACGTCGACGTTGGCGCTGCGCGATGCCTTCCACGCTTTCGGCGTCACGCGGCTCGGCCTGGTCACGCCGTACACCGGCGATGTCACCGCGAAGATCACCGAGACCTACGGCGCGGAAGGCGTCGAGGTCGTCACCGACGAGCGGCTGGACATCACCGACAACTTCAGCTTCGGCTCGGTGCCCGAGCAGCGGCTGGCCTCGATGATCGAGGCGGCCGCCGCCGATGTGCACGCCGTGTCGCTGGTGTGCACGAACCTGCGCGGCGCCTTCGTCGCGGCCGAACTGGAGGCGACGGTCGGAATCCCGGTGCTGGACAGCGTTTCCGTGACGCTGTGGAAGGCGCTGGACATGCTCGGCGCCGGCGTCTCGCTCGACCGCGGCAGCGTGCTGCTCTCGGGCTCGACGCGGTCGGCGCTGAAGCGGATCTGCGCCTCGCTGCGGGAGGCCACCGGCGCGGATCGGACGACGATGCGGCTCGACCTGCCGTCCCAGCGGCTCGGCGTCGACCTCGCCGCGGCGGAGGACACCGGGCCCGGGGTGCGCGCGATCCAGCACGACCCCGGCCTGGACCAGCGGAAGCTGAACACCGTGCAGTGGCTCGAAGAACACCGCCGCACGCTGGTGCAGCCGCACTTCCGGGCGGACCCGAAGCCGCCGCAGGCGCTGATCGAGGTCTACGGCGTGCAGGCCCAGATGCTCGCTCCGGTCGAGGTCGACGGCGCCATGGCGGGCTGGCTCTCGGTGCACAGCCTCGCCGAACGCGACTGGCGCCCGACGGACATCCAGGCCATCGAAACCGCAGCAGCCGAGGTCAGGTCCCTGCTGGCCAGCTGAACAGCCGTGAGTCTTTTGGGCGGCTATGACAGCCCAAAAGACTCACGGCCCCGCGACCAGCGAAATCGAAGGAGAGGTAAATGAGCAAGGACATCCAGATCTGCCTCGGGGTGGACGTCGACGCCGTCGCCGGGTGGCTCGGCTCCTACGGCGGTGAGGACTCGCCCAACGACATCCAGCGCGGCGTGTTCGCCGGCGAGGTCGGCACGCCCCGGATGCTGAAGCTCTTCGAGCGCTACGAGATCCCCACGACCTGGTTCATCCCCGGCCACTCCATCGAGACCTTCCCGGACCAGGTGCGGGCGGTGGTCGACGCCGGGCACGAGATCGGCGCGCACGGCTACTCGCACGAGAACCCGGTGCAGATGACCGAGCAGCAGGAACGCGACGTGCTGCTGAGGTGCATCGAGCTGGTGGAGAAGGCCAGCGGCCGCCGACCGCGCGGCTACGTCGCGCCGTGGTGGGAGATGTCCGAGCACACCGCCGCGCTGCTGATGGAGAACGGCTTCAGCTACGACCACAGCCAGAACTACAACGACTTCCACCCGTTCTACGCGCGGGTCGGCGACTCCTGGACGAAGATCGACTTCGCCGGGCCGGCCGAATCGTGGATGAAGCCGCTGCAGCACGGCCACGAGGTGGACCTGGTGGAGTTCTGCGGCAACTGGTACGTCGACGACCTGCCGCCGATGTTGTTCAACAAGCACGCGGCGAACTCGCACGGCTTCGTCAGCCCCCGCGACGTCGAGCAGCTGTGGCGAGACCAGTTCGAGTGGGTGTACCGCGAGTTCGACTACGGCGTCTTCCCGGTCACCCTGCACCCGGACGTCTCCGGGCGGCCGCAGGTGCTGCTGATGCTGGAACGGCTCATCGACTACTGGCGTTCCCTGGACGGGGTCCGCTTCGTCACCTTCGAAGAAGCCGCGGCGGACTTCCGCAACCGGTACCCGTTCTCCGCGCCCGACCGCCCTTCTCCCGCCGGCCCGTGACAGGTGGGGGCGCGGTTCCAATTGAAGCTGCGCCCCCACGAGGTGGCAGTTCCAACTGAAACCGCGGATCACCATCGGGGCCCGCGGTTTGCCTGACTAGGCTTCAACCGAGTTCTAAGGGGAAAGGAGCGGACGTGGCCCAGCCGGTCCCGTTGGGTTCCCGCGATCGGCCGCTGCGCGACCAGGTCTGCGAGGAGATCCGCAACCGCATCATCGACGGCAGGTTCGCGCCGGGCGACCGGATCGTCGAGCGCGAGCTCGCCGCGGAGCTGGCGGTTTCGCGGGTTCCGGTGCGCGAAGCGCTGCGCACGCTGCGCGTCGAGGGGTTCGTCGAAGACGTCGCGCGGCGCGGCGTCATCGTGCGACGCCTGGAGCGCCGCGACGTCGAGGAGCTCTTCGACGTGCGCGAAGCGCTGGAGAGCCTGGCGTGCCGGCTGGCGGCGAGCAAGGCCGACGCGCGCGGCCTGCGCGCGCTGCAGCGGCATCTCAGCCGGGCGGACAAGGCGCTGCAGGGCGACGACCTGCAGGCGGTGGGCAAGGCGAACGGCGACTTCCACGACGAGATCGTGCGGCTGGCCGACCACCACCTGCTGGCGGGCCTGCTGGATCCCCTCCAGGGCCGCCTGCACTGGCTGTTCCGGCAGGTCGACGATCCCGAAGGGCTGTGCCAGGAGCACACGAACCTCTACGAGGCGATCGCCTCAGGTGACCCGGATCGAGCGGCGACCGAGGCGATCCACCACATCCACCACAACAGGGACACGACCCTCCGCCTCCTCTTCGACGCCTAGCACGTCGGAAGGCTTCGTTACGACTGATCAGGGCCCGTGCGCACTTTTTGTTGCTATAGCAGCACAAAGTACTCACGGGCCCTGACCAGCTAGAACGCAGCGGCTACAGGTGGTTCTGGGCGAGGCGTTCGCCGAGGTCGACCAGGAGCGTTGCCGCTTCGCGGATGCAGCGCTGGGGATCCGGTTCGATGTCGGTCAGCGCGTAGGCCGCTTCGACGCCCGCTTCACGGAGGCGCTCCGGGGTGAGGTCGCAGCGCCCCGCGATCGCCACGACCGGGACGCCCGCTTCGACGGCGCGGGCGGCGACTCCGGCCGGGCCCTTGCCGTGCAGCGTCTGCTCGTCGATGGCGCCCTCGCCGATGATCACCAGGCCCGCTCCGGCCAGCTGCCGGTCGAAGTCGATCAGCTCCAGGATCACGTCGACGCCCGGCCGCATCCGCGCGCCCAGCACCGCGAGCGCCCCGTAGCCGACGCCGCCTGCCGCCCCGGCGCCCGGCTGATCGACGACGTCGCGACCTCCCGCGGCCAGCACCGCGCGCGACCAGTTCCCCAGCGCCTCGTCCAGGAAGCGAACCTGCTCCGGGTCGGCGCCCTTCTGCGGCCCGTACACGTGCGCCGCACCGCGCTCGCCGAGCAGCGGATTGTCCACATCGGACGCGAGGATGAAATCGGTTTCGGCCAGCCGGGGGTCCAGGCCGGACAGGTCCACTGTGGCCACTCGGCTCAGTGGTCCACCGCCTGGGGGCAACGGGTTATCCGCAGCGTCCAAGACCCGCGCCCCCAGGACGGTGAGCATTCCGGCGCCGCCGTCGGTGCTCGCACTGCCACCGACGCCGAGCACCACGGTTCGTGCCCCCGCGTCCAATGCCATCAGGATGGCCTCGCCGGTGCCCTCGCTGGAGGCCGCCAGCGGGGCGAGCTCTTCAGGGTCGAGCAGTGCCAGCCCGGAGGCCGAGGCCAGCTCGACCACGGCGGTGTCGCCGCTGATCGCGATCTCGGTGTCCACCGGCTCGCCGACCGGGCCCGCCACCCGCACCGGCACCGGCGCGTATCCGCTGGCCAGCGCGGCCTGCACGGTGCCGTCCCCGCCGTCGGCCACCGGCGCCAACCGCACCTCCGCGTCGGGGCGGGCGCGGCGCAGGCCGGCGGCCACCGCCTCGGCGACTTCCGGCGCCGTCAGCGAGCCCTTGAACTTGTCCGGTGCGATGAGGACGGGTCCAGGCACAACCAACTCCGATCGCTAGGGCGGCGTCCTCCGCCGGGACCGCCCGGCACGAACCCGGCGGAGGACACCAAGGGGTCTTCCGGATATTCCACCCGAGGACCCCGTCTGGGGGAAATGCGGGGCACGCTCGCCGACCACGCCACCGCGCGTCGCCGGCGAGCGCACCTCGCGCGGGGCTGCCCTGAAGCCCCGCCTGGGGTGCGGGAGTGTGTGACAGGACCAACCGACGCGGTTCCCGTACGCGTCGGCCAGCCTCCGCACCCCGAGGATCATCACGCGTTGGGCACCGGCTCCGGCTCGATCATGGCGTCGATGCGGATGCCGCGTGCCGTGTTGGCCTCCCGCTCGATCATCACCTCGACCAGGACCGGGCGGCTGGTCGCGACAGCCTCCTTGCGGGCCCACTCGATGGTCTCGGCCAGGTCTCCGGGCTCGAACACCCGGCGGCCGGCGCAGCCGTAGGCCTCCATGATCTTGACGTTGTCCGTGCCGTACTCGTCGTAGTGGATGTCCACCTCGGTCTTCATCCCGAACGCGTCGCCCTCGGCCTGGCGGATCAGGCCCAGGTACTCGTTGTTCAGCATGATGATCACGAACGGCAGGTTGTACTGGGCGGCCACCGCCAGCTCCTCGACCAGGAACTGGAAGCCGTAGTCACCGACCACCGCGACCACCTCGGCGTCCGGCTCGGCGGACTTCACACCGATCGCCGCCGGGATCTCCCAGCCGAGCGGGCCGGCCTGGCCGCACACCTGGTAGTGCCGCGGCCGGTGCGCGGTCTGGAACTGCCCGCCCCAGATCTGGTAAAGGCCGATCGCGGTGATGAAGTACGCCTCCGGCGGGAAGATCTGGTTGATCTCCCGGTACACGCGCGGCGCCTTGATCGGCACGGTGTCGTAGTCGTCCGGCCGGGTCAGGGTCTGCTTGAGCACGCCGACCCGGGAGACCCACTCGGAGTAGTCCTTCTTGGCGTTGCGCTTGCGCGCGGCCTCGATCAGCGCGTCCAGGAACAGCCGGGTGTCCGAGACGATGCCCAGGTCCGGCCCGAAGACCTTGCCGATCTGCGTCGGCTCGATGTCCACGTGGATGAACTTGCGCTCACCGCGGTAGGTGTCCAGGGCACCGGTGTGCCGGTCGCCGAAGCGGGCGCCCAGCGCCAGCACCAGGTCGGCCTCCAGGAACGACTGGTTGCCGTAGCGCTGGCTGGTCTGGATACCGGTCATGCCGGCGAACAGCTCGTGGTCCTCCGGGAAGGAACCCTTGCCCATCAGCGTGATCTGCACCGGGACGCCGAGCAGCTCGGCCAGTTCGCGGACCTGCTCGTGGGCGTCACCGAGGATGACACCGCCACCGGCGAGGATCAGCGGCCGGTCGGCCTCCAGCAGCAAGTCCAGCGCGCGCTCGACCCGCGGCAGGTGCGGCTCGACGGCCGGGATGGGCAGCGGGGCGTCCAGCTCGGGGTCCCACTCGATCTCCTGCTTCTGCACGTCCAGCGGCAGGTCGATCAGCACCGGGCCGGGGCGGCCGGAGCGGGCGATGCGGAACGCCTCGCGGAAGATCCACGGCGCCTGCGCGGCCTCCTTGACCTGCACCGCCCACTTCGTCACGGGCTTGGCGATGTCGACGATGTCGACCGCCTGGAACGCCTCCTGGTGCAGCTTGGAGGACACCGCCTGGCCGGTGATGCACAGCATCGGGATCGAGTCCGCCTGCGCGGTGTAGAGGCCGGTGATCATGTTGGTGCCCGCCGGGCCGGAGGTGCCGATGGCGACCCCGACGTTGCCGTTGGTGCGCGCCCAGCCGTCGGCCATGTGGGTCGCGCCCTCTTCGTGGCGGACGATCAGGTGCTTGATGCCGCTGTCCTCCATCGCCGCGTACAGCGGGAGGATCGCGGCACCGGGGCAACCGAAGGTGATGTCGACGCCCTCGGACTTCAGCACGTCGACGACGGCCTGCATGACAGGAACTTTGGGCATGGTGTAAGACTTCCTCTCGGGTGCCGCGCTTCGACGCGCACCTTGTTGGGAACGGGTCAGTGGTTTTGGTTGCTTGGCGGCGCTTGAACCGCTGACCCGTGACCGTCTTGCTGATTGGAGCCGCCCGTGCGGCGGCACTTCTCGCTGCTCAGCTGTCGTGAGTGTTTTGGATCGCTATAGCGCTCCAAAACACTCACGAGCATTTCGCAGGGAAACGCGGCCTACCGCGTGACGGGGTGGCGGTGTCGCGCGGGGCCGTGGCCGCAGGAGACGAGGAACTCCCCGCGCGACACCGCGGTCTCAGTCGCGACCGTTGAGCTGCGTGATCTGCTTGAGCAGCCCGGAGTGGTCGAGCTTGCCGTCGCCCTGCGCGACGGCCGCGGCGACGAGCTGGCTCACCAGCGAACCGAGCGGAATCGACAGGCCCGCATCGCGCGCGGCGGCCTGCACGATGCCCATGTCCTTGTTGTGCAGTTCGAGCCGGAACCCCGGGGCGAACTCGCGGTTGCGCATCTTCGCGCCCTTGGCGTCGAGCACGGTGCTGCCGGCGAGTCCGCCGCCGAGCACCTTCAAGCCCGCCTCGGTGTCGACGCCGTGCGCCTCCAGGAACACCAGGGCCTCGGCTACCAGCCCGATGTTGCCCGCGACGATGAGCTGGTTGGCCGCCTTCACGGTCTGCCCGGCACCGGCGGGTCCAACGTGGACGATCGTGGTGCCGACCGCGCCCAGCGCACTTTCGGCCGCGGCGAAGGCATCCGCCTCGCCGCCGACCATGATCGACAGCGTGCCGTCGATCGCCTTCGGCTCGCCGCCGCTGACCGGCGCGTCGATCGCCCGCACGCCCTTTTCCGCGGCGGCTTCCGCAACGCGGCGCGACACGTCGGGGCGGATCGTGCTGCAGTCGACGAGCACCGCGCCCTGCTTGGCGTTGGCCAGCACGCCGTCCTCGCCGAGCACGACGGCCTCGACATCCGGCGAGTCCGGCAGCATGACGAAGATGATCTCGGCGTCGCGGACGGCCTCGGCCACGCTCGCCGCCGCCTTGCCGCCGTCGGCGACCAGCTGGTCGACCTTGGCCTGGCTGCGGTTGTAGCCGGTGACCTCGTGGCCGGCCTTGACCAGGTTGGCCGCCATCGGGCCGCCCATGATGCCCAGCCCGATGAATCCGACCTTGCTCATGGTTGTGGTACCTCCGTGGTTGTCGCCGGTCGTGAGCGAATGTTCCGGTAAGAACCGGAAAATCCGCTCACGAGCGGTCAGCGCTTGATCCAGCCGAAGCTGTCGGCGCTGGCGCCGCTCGGCTTGTACTCCAGTCCGATGTGGCCGGTGTAGCCCGCCGCGTCGAGCTTGTCGAAGTAGTGCTCGAAGTCGATCTCACCGGTGCCCGGCTCGTTGCGGCCCGGCGCGTCGGCGATCTGCACGTGCCCGATGGCCTTCGCGTGCTGGTCGATCACCGCGTCCGCGTCGTCGCCGTTGACCGTCAGGTGGTAGAGGTCGAAGAGCAGCCGCAGGTTGTCGACGCCGCCTTCGGCGTGCACGCGGTCGATCACCGCGAGCGCGTCGGCGGCGGTCTTCAGCGGGTACGCGGGCGTGCCGCTGACCGGCTCGATCAGCACCACGCCGCCGATGCGCTCAGTGCCCTTTGCCGCGCGCACCAGGCTCTCGACGGCCACGTCGTCCTGCGCCGCCGCCTCGACCCCGTCGATCCGGTTGCCGTACAGGGCGTTGAAGGCCCGGCAGCCCAGCCGCTCGCCGATGCCGACGGCGACGTCGACGTTGTCGGCGAATTCGCCCGCGCGGTCCGGGTTCGACAGCACGCCGCGCTCTCCCGCGGGCATGTCACCGGCGAAGAAGTTCAGGCCCACCAGCGAGACCCCGGCGTCGGAGATCGCCTGGACGAACCGGTCCACCTCGCGGTCGGCGGGCACCGCGACCGGGAACGGCCACCAGAACTCCACCTTGTCGAATCCGGCGGCCTTCGCCGCGGCGGGACGGTCCAGCACGTCCAGTTCGGTGAACAGGATCGAGAGGTTGACGTCGTAACGGTTCGGATTCATCGGCACCCCCCTCGGGAGAAATTTCGTTATGCGGAAATCTTATTTCGTACAACGATAGATTAGCGACAAGGAAGCCGGCGGTCAACGCCCCACCCCCGGTTACCCACCGGTCACCGGCAGCGGCCCCACCAGCGCAGAAGCTTCGGCGAGCCGGTCCCGCGCGGCGGCCCCACCTGGGCGGATACGGTTCAACCGGGAGGTCACACCAATGATCTTGCGAGCTGAGTTCACGACCGAGCCCTTCGAAGGGGAGGGCGAGCCGCCGGCCCACGCCGTGGCCGCCCGCGACTGCCTGCTCGCCGCCGGGCTGGAGCCCGAATTCGGCCCGCTGGGCACGTCGATCAGCGGCGAACGCGAGGCGCTGCTGCCCGCGCTCGCCGCCGTGATGGACACCGTGCTGAGCACCGGGGCGAACCGGATCACCCTGCAAGTGACCGTCGGCGACGCCGACGACGACCAGGTTTAGGCTGGTCGGCGTGCATCCGCTCGCCAACGCGCTCGCTCCGCTCCTGGAGCACATCGGCGGCACCGCCGTGCCCGCCGACGAGCGCGAGCCCGGCGACATCGTCCTGTACTGGGAGGGTGCGCCGGCGGTCGCCGTCCGGCTGCCCGGCCAGGAGCTGACCAGCGCCCTCGACCGGATGATCCGGGACGTCGAGGGCGAGCTCGGCGGGCGCCTGCCGGACCTGCCGCGCCCGGACAAGCAGCGCGCCGTCCGGCTGCTGGAGGAGCGCGGCGCGTTCACCCTGCGCAAGTCCGTCGAGACGGTGGCCAAGGCGCTCGGCGTCAGCCGCTTCACGGTCTACAACTACCTCAACCGCGAGCAGGCCAACCGGAACTGACCCGGGCGGCACCTCGAAGCGCTCCGTTCCCGCTGGTCACACCCGTGTGCACTTTGTGTCGCTATAGCAGCACAAAGTACGCACGGGCCACACCCGCAGCAGCTCCCGAACCACCAACTCTCGTCGCGGCGAAGCATGCCTCCAGGCGCCGGGCGGCTCGCCCCGATTGTGCCAACCGCACAACCCGCGACCAGGATTTTTCAACAAAGTGTTGACACTTGGCGGAGTGCGGTCGTAGCTTTTGCCGCACCGAAGCTCGTGACCGGCAACCGCAGCACAGCCCAGGCATGCTCGGACTCTCGTCCGCCGCCTCCGCCAATCCCGAAAACATCTTCGGGGCCGCACATCCTGTGAGAGTTTGCGATGTCAACAACCACCGAAACGGACCGGCTCAACGACCTCCCCCGAGCGGAACTCGTCCAGCGGCTGCTCGCCTGCCTGGACATCCCCCGCTGGGCCGCCGACATCGCCGACCGGCGCCCGTTCGCCGACGCCGACGCCGTCTACCAGGCCGCCGACGCCGCAGCGCCGGAGCTGACCCCCGAGGAGATCCACGGCGCGCTCGCCGCACACCCCCGAATCGGCGAGCGCGCCAGCGGCGAGGACACCTCGGCCAAGTTCTCGCGCAACGAGCAGTCCGGTGTCGACGGCGGCGACGCCGAGCTGGCCCGCGCTCTGCGTGAGGGCAACGAGGCGTACGAGCAGCGGTTCGGGCACGTGTACCTGGTCTGCGCCAGCGGCCGCAGCGGCGCGGAGCTGCTGGAGATCCTGCACTCCCGGCTGGACAACGAGCCGGAGGCCGAGCTGCGGATCGTCGCCGACGAACTCCGCAAGATCGCACGTCTGAGATTGGCAAAGGTGATCGAAGGATGAGTGCCGTCACCACCCACGTGCTCGACGCCGCGCGGGGCACACCCGCCGCCGGGGTCACGATCCGGCTGGAGGCCGCCAAGGGCCCCAACTGGGCTGCACTGGCGGAAGGCCGCACGGACGACGACGGGCGGATCAAGGACCTGGGCCCGGACCGGCTGGACGCCGGGGACTACCGGCTCACCTTCGACACCGGCGAGTACTTCGACCGCCAGGGCGTCGCGACGTTCTACCCGCAGGTGCAGATCGCCTTCCGGATCGCCGACCCCGCACAGCACTACCACGTTCCGCTGCTGCTGAGCCCGTTCGCCTATTCCACCTACCGAGGGAGCTGAACACCGCATGGGCATCGTCATGGGCCCCAACCAGTACGGCAAGGCCGAGGTCCGCATCGTCTCGGTGAACCGGGACAACGCGCGGCACATCATCAAGGACCTCAACGTCAGCTCCTCGCTGCGCGGTGACCTCGACTCCGCCCACCTCACGGGCGACAACGGCAACGTGCTGCCGACCGACACGCAGAAGAACACGGTCTACGCCTTCGCCAAGGAAGCGCCGATCGGCGAGATCGAGGACTTCGCGCTGCGGCTGGGCAGGCACTTCGTCGGCACGGCGGACGGCATCACCGGCGCGCGCATCCTCATCGACGAGTACAGCTGGGAGCGGATCCCGGTCGGCGGCACCGGCCACGACCACTCCTTCGCCCGCTCCACCGACGAGAAGCGCACCGCCGCGATCACCATCGACGGCGACCAGGCGCACGTGGTGTCCGGGCTGAAGGACCTGGTCGTCCTCAAGTCCACCGGCTCGGAGTTCTGGGGCTACCCCAAGGACAAGTACACGACGCTGGCCGAGACCAACGACCGGATCCTGGCCACCGCGGTGACCGCCCGCTGGCGCTACCTCCACACCGACGTGGACTGGGGCAAGAGCTTCGAGTCGGTCCGCTCGACGATGCTCGAAGCCTTCGCCACCACGCACAGCCTGGCGCTGCAGCAGAGCCTCTACGAGATGGGCAAGGCCGCGCTGGAGAAGCACCCGGAGGTGGCCGAGGTCCGGCTGTCGCTGCCGAACAAGCACCACTTCCTGGTCGATCTCGACTACTGCGGGCTGGAGAACAACAACGAGGTGTTCTTCGCCGCGGACCGGCCGTACGGCCTGATCGAGGGCGTCGTCACTCGCGACGACGTCGAGGAAGCACCGCAGGCCTGGTACAGCCTGCCGCAGTTCTGATCGTTCACCGCAGTTTTCGACCGCCGGGCCTCCCCGACGCACGGAGGAGAACCGGCATTCGAGGATCACCGCTGATCCTGCAGTTGGGGCCACCGGAGATTCCCTGGTGGCCCCTTCTGCTACCCGAACTTCGGGCACCCGGCACCGCCCGAGAAACCATCGATCCATTGTGGATCGAAGGTTGATTTCCCGGCAACGAAGAGCAACAAGCGAAAAAACCCGGCGCTGATAGTGACTTGATCTGACCAGCCCCTGCGGCCCAGGAGTCCCCTATGGCCCTCTTCAAGACCCGTCGCAACCGCGGCACCAGAAACGGAAAACCCACCGATGTCCACCCGGTGGACGAGGTAATGCCGCCAGCGCGCCTGCTGGCGTTCGGCGTCCAGCACATCGCCGCGATGTACGCCGGCGTGGTGGCGCCGCCGCTGATCATCGGCGAGGCCATGGGCCTGGCGCCGCTGGACATGACCCTGCTGATCGGCGCGAGCCTGTTCACCGCGGGTCTGGCCACCATGCTGCAGTCGCTGGGCGTGTGGAAGATCGGTGCCCGGCTGCCGTTCGTCAACGGCGTCACGTTCGGTTCGGTCGCGCCGATGCTGGCCATCGTCGCGCAGCAGGGCCAGGGAAACCCGCTGTCGGTGATCTACGGCTCCGTGCTGATCGCCGGCGTGCTGGCCTTCGTGATCGCCCCCTACTTCTCCCGGCTGGTGCGGTTCTTCCCGCCGGTGGTCAACGGCACCGTGATCACGCTCATCGGCCTGTCGCTGATGCCGGTGGGCATCAAGTGGATCGCCGGCAACAACGCCGAGGCGCCCGACTACGCCGCGCCGGAGAAGATCGCGCTCGGCGCGCTGACGTTCGCGCTGGTGCTGCTGTTCAACCGCTTCCTCAAGGGCTTCTGGAACCGGATCGCGCTGCTGCTCGGCCTGGTGGCGGGCACCCTGGTCGCCTGGCCCGTCGGGCTGATCGACACCACGACGTTCGAGTCGGCGCCGCTGTTCAACCTGCCCACGCCGTTCGCGCTGGGCACTCCGTCGTTCAACATCACCGCGACCATCTCGATCTGCATCGTGATGCTGGTGGCGATGATGGAGACCACGGCGGACATGATCGCGCTCGGCGAGATCGTGGACCGACCGGCGGACGAGAAGACCATCGCGGCCGGGCTGCGCGCCGACGGCGCCGGCAGCGCGGTCAGCGCGATCTTCGGCGGCTTCACCTGCAGCGCCTTCGCGCAGAACATCGGCCTGGTGGCGCTGACCCGGGTCCGCAGCCGGTACGTGGTCGCCACCGCCGGTGGCGTGCTGGTGCTGCTCGGCCTGTTCCCGGTGGTCGGCGCGGTCGTCTCGCTGGTCCCGCAGCCGGTGCTCGGCGGCGCCGCGCTGGTGCTGTTCGGCTCGGTGACCACCAGCGGCATCCGCACGCTGGGCAAGTCCGACCTGGGCGATCCGTTCAACTCGCTGATCGTGGCGGGTTCGCTGGGCATCGGCATGGTCCCGGTTGTCGCGCCGCACTTCTACGAGCACTTCCCGGCGGCGCTGCGCACCGTGCTCGACTCCGGCATCAGCACCGGCTGCATCGCGGCCCTGCTGCTGAACCTGCTGTTCAACGCCTGGCGCAAGCGGCCCGCTGAGGCGGAGCCGACGGTCGGCGGCGACACGGTCGCGGTGGTCGGCACGGCCCCCGGGGAGTACCACCGCGATGAGGACGACGCCGGTCACCTGGACGCGGTTCCGGAGCCGCGGACGTCCGCGCAGGAATCCGAATCCACCAGGTAACCACCCGCCGAAAGGCGCCTTTTGCCGATGTGGCCGGCAAAAGGCGCCTTTCGCTCGTTCCGACCGGGACCGAACCGAAGCCCGATTTCCGTTCAAATCGTGGAAGAACTACCGCCGGCGCACACCGTCCTGGCCGCCGCGCGGGGCGTACTCGCTGACCGGCCGGGGCCGGGCACTGCTGCCTGCGGGCGATGCAGGACTGGGGCCGAGAGGCGGAAACCCGGCCCTGAGCCGACAGCCGGGTGGCGCTTTCGCGAGAAACCGCCGTTTCCTCCCTTCCCGGCACCGACGCACGAAACGTCCGGCCGCGAAGCCGGCCGTGTTGCTCCGGACGTCCGAACTTGGCGCGGCGAACGGCCGCTTCTGCCTTTTCCCGCGCACCGGCTCCCGGCGGGGCTCGTTGATCCGGCGAAATTCTTGCCGACGTTGGGAGATCTCGATGCGGATGCGGGCCCTGATCACCGCCGGATTGGTCGGTTTATCGGTCCTCGCGACCCAGGCGGCCGCGAGCGGGCAGTCCGCGGCGGACCCGCTCGGCGAGAAGCAGTGGGGCCTCGCCCAGCTGCGGGCCACCGATGCGTGGGCGACCAGCACCGGCGCGGGCCAGATCATCGCCGTGGTGGACACCGGCGTCGACCTCGGCCATCCCGACCTGGCGCCGAAGCTGGTGCCGGGCGCGACCTTCGCCGGCTGCGGCGACCGGCCGACGCCGTGCGGCAACGGCGACTGGCGGGGCGCGGACGGCGTGGGCCAGCCGACCGACGTGCACGGCACTCACGTCGCGGGCATCGCCGCGGCGGTCGCAGGCAACGGCATCGGGATCGCCGGCGTCGCACCGGACGCGCGGATCATGCCGATCAAGGCGCTGGAGAACGGTTCCGGCACGTTCGCCGACATCGGCGCGGGCGTGCGCTACGCGGCCGACCACGGTGCGAACGTCGTGAACCTCAGCCTCGGCGCGCAGCCCGGCACGCAGCTGCTGACGCTGCTCGGGCTGACCAGGGAGACGAAGGACGCCATCGCCTACGCCCGCGAAAAGGGCGTGGTCGTGGTCGCGTCGGCGGGCAACGAAACCGCTCCGCTGTGCGACACCCCGGCTTGGGAGTCCGGCGCGCTGTGCGTCGCCGCGACGGACGCCGACGAGCTCCACTCCACGTACTCCAACCTCGCCCTCAAGCTGGACACCAAGGCCGTGTCGGCGCCGGGCGGCGCGTCCTCGCGGGGCTGCGACGACGACGTCTGGTCGACGGTGCCGCGCGGTGCCGGTTCGTCGAAGTGCGGGCAGGCCGACTACGACTCCTTCGCCGGAACCTCCATGGCCGCTCCGCAGGTCGCGGGCGTCGCGGCGCTGCTCGGCGCGCAGGGCCGCAACGCGGACGGCATCGAGAAGGCGCTGATGACCACCGCTCGCACGCCGCTGGTGGGGCTGCGCGGCGTCTTCAACCCGGTTTACGGCTACGGCGTCGTCGATGCCGCCGCGGCCGTGCAGCAACCGCTGTGACCAGGCGATGAACGGACGTCGGCGGCGATGGTCATACCACTGGCCATTACCGCTGGCGAGTCCGCCATTGGGCCGAATTCGCGAAAGGTGCAAAACTCCTCGACCGCGCCCCCGAATCCAGGAACAATGATCAAAGCACCGCGCAACCGCGCGGGCACCGATCGATCCGGGAGCTGGGGCCGATGGACCTCTCGAAGCTGTTCAAGATGGTGTCTCCGGCGAAGCACCATTCGCACGGGCATTCCAGCAGTGGTGGGCACCGCCGCAGGCACTCCAGCAGCGGTGGACACCGCCGTCGGCACTCCAGCAGCAGCGGGCACGGCCACCGCCGCCGGCACGACAGCAGCAGCGGGCACGGCCACTACCGCCGTCGCAGCCACAGCTGACGCCGCGCAATCGGCTCGGTTCGGTGCTGATCGATTCGTTGAGCTCCTATTACTACGGCGAACCCGACCAGGACTGGGGACCGCCGGGACCACCGCTCGCGCCGGGTGACGTGCTCGCACCCGGCTACCGGGTCATCGGGCACCTGCGCCGCGGCAGCCGGCTGGACGTCTACGACGTGTGGAGCGTGGAGCGGTCCTGCCGCTGCATCGCCAAGACCGTCCGGCCGGAGCGCGCCGCGGACGAGCGCGCGATCGGCTGGCTGCGCAACGAAGGCGTGCTGCTGACCCAGTTCACGCATCCGCACCTGGTGCGCGGCTACGAGATCGCGCAGGCCGACGAACCGGCGCGCCCGGTGGTGATCACCGAGACGCTGCCCGGGCACACGCTGGGTTTCCTGATCGAGGAGCTCGGGCGGCTGCGGCCGATCGACACCGCGGTGCTGGGCGTCCAGCTGTGCTCGGTGCTCGGTTACCTGCACCGCCGCGGCTGGGTGCACATCGACGTGAAGCCGTCGAACGTTGTCGAAGTCGGCGGCCGGGCGGTGCTGCTCGACCTGAGCCTCGCCTGCCGGATCGGCGAGCACAGCTCGGCCGGGACGTTCGACTACCTCTCCCCGGAGCAGGCCGCCGGCGGCGAGATGACGCCGGCGGCGGACACGTGGGGCCTCGGCATCACGCTGTACGAGGCTCTTTCCGGCACCACGCCGTGGGCCGAGGTGTCGTCCGGCGAGCGCAACGACGACGGCACCCGCTACTACCCGCAGCGGCACACCGCGGCCGCGCCGCTGCGCACCCACCGCCGCCTGCCCGCGGCGCTGTCCCGAACCGTCGACGCCTGCCTCGACCCGGATCCGAAATCCCGCCCGACGGTGGGCGAAGTCGCGGACCGCCTGATCGCCTGGTCCGGCATGAACCCGGAGACCATCGGCGCCTGAGCTACCGGATCTCCTTCCGCGGCACGGCGAACGCGAGCAGAACCCCGACTCGATCAACCCTCGATCCGGCTGAGTTCCCGGCACAGCGCCCAGATCGCGTCCCGGTTGCGCCGGTCGCGGACGCTCGCCGGCCACGGGGCGCGTTGCGCGTTGCTGTTGAAGTAGACGCCGTGCGCTTCCGCGACGCCCGGATCGGACGCCAGGCGAATGCTGGAGGTGGCCGCTTTCCCGACCGCTTCACCGCCGTAGAGGACCGGCATCAGGAGCCTCAGCAACGGCACGATCGGCCGCGCGGCTAACGGATACGCGCTTGTCGTCAGGTTCTTGTTCATGGACGTGTAGGCGTGTCCGGGATACGCGACGTTCATCGTGATCCCGGGCTCCGGCAGGCGCTCGGCGAAGGCGTAGCTCATCGCCATCAGCGCGAGCTTGGTCTGGTTGTAGAACGCGAGCCCCACGTAGGACTTCTCGCCTTGCAGGTTGCCCAGGTCGATCCGGCCGCGCGGCACTCCGCCGGCGATGTTGATGACGCGCCCACGCCCGGCACGCCGAAGTGCGGGCAGCAGGAGGTGGGTGAGCGTGAACGGGGCCAGGACGTTGGCCGCGAACGCCGTTTCGACGCCGTCCGCGGTCAGCTCCCGGCGTTCCTTCGTCACCCCGGCGTTGTTGATCAGCACGTGCAGGCCGCCGGCGCGAGCCAGCACCTGTTCCGCCAACCGACGCAGGTCGTCCTGGCTGGTCACGTCGGCCGTGAGCGCCTCAATGCCGGAGTTCCCGGTGTCGCGCCGGAGCTCTGCGGCCGCCGCTTCGGCCCGATCCGCGTTGCGCCCCACCAGGATCACATCGGCCCCAAGCCGCGCGAGGCCGCGCGCCGTCTCCTTGCCGATTCCACCGGTGCTGCCGGTCACGAGCACCGTCTTGCCGCTCATCGTCGTCACTTCTCGCCTCCCATGTCACCTGATGTCTATCATGACACCAGGTGTCACAAAGTAGACTAGGGTGCGTGAGTGGTACAGATGGGCTGCGAGCACGGGCGCGACGTGCGGTCCGCACCGAGCTCGCCGAGCTGGCCTTGGAGATGTTCGTCGAGCACGGCTTCGACCAGACGACCGTGGACGAGATAGCCCGGGCCGCGGGGCTGACGAAGCGCAGCTTCTTCCGGTACTTCCCGTCGAAGGAAGACGCCGTCTTCGGCGGGATCGACGTGCTCGGCGAACAGGTCGTCGAAGATCTGCGCGCCCAGCCTGCCGGCCAACCACCCTGGGCATGCCTGCACCAGGTGCTGCGCCGGTGGGCGGAGAAGATCCACTCCTCGCAGCGCGACCTGACCAGCCTCCGGCTGATCGAATCGACGCAGTCGCTGCGCGCCCGGCTGCACCAGAAGCGGGAGCAGTGGCGGCAGGACGTCGCCGATGTCCTGCGCGAGCGCTCCGGGCTCGACGCGTTCACCGCGGATCTGCTGACCAACGCGGCGACGGCGGCCCTCGACACCGCATCCCGGGAGTGGCTGCGAGGCGACGACGCGAACCGGATGAAGTTGATCGACCGAGCCTTCGAGCAGCTGGAACCGGCTTTCGGCGCAGGATTCCCGAAGGCCTGACCGCGGCGGGATCAGCGCTTGCGGCGGAAGGCGATCGCGAAGGCGACGAGAACGGTGGCCAGTGCCAGCTGGCCGCCCCAGACGATCTTGTTCACGTTGACGGCCGGGTGCCAGGCGACCTTGCCGTCGGCGGAGACCGAGAAAGCGCCGACCGCGCGGGCGTCCACGCCGATACCGACGCCGTCGTCGTCGCGGTGACCGTGACGACCGCCGCCGGAGCGGACGCTGGCCACCGGCAGCAGAGTGGTGTCGCCCTGCTGCACGGGTTCCCCGAAAACCTGGCGCTTGCCCAGCCGCTCGGTCAACGTCTCCAGGATGTCCCGTCGGGTGGCGTCTTCCATGAGCTTCTCCTCGCGATGCTGTCGGAATGACCCGACGCTAGCCGGTGCCGCGACGCCGTGCCGTGCAGTTATCCCATTACCTGCGGGGTAATCGACGCGATGCGCGATCGCCGCGAGACTCGTGGCAGCTTCGATCCGAGGGGAAACGCGATGACCATCCGAGGAACGGTCGACAACTTCCTGCAGACCCTGGCCGGCGGCGACCCCGACTCCATCGCCGCGCTGTTCGCCGAGACCGTCGACTGGAAGATCGTCGGATCGCCTGCGGTGCCGTGGATCCGGCACTGCACGGCCCGCGCGGACGTCGCCGAGTTCTTCCGCACGATGCTGGGCGGTTTCGTCCCCGAGGAAACCGCGGCGAACATCGGCCACATCCTCGTCGACGGGCCGCACGCGGTGGTGCTCGGCGAGGTATCGCAGGTCATCAAGGCCAACGGCCGGGCCTTCACCACGCCGTTCGCCCTGCATCTGACCGGCGAGAACGGCCTGATCACCCGCTACCACATCTACGAGGACAGCCTCGTCGTCGCCGAAGCCGCCGCGTGACGGCGGGCCTACTCGTACGGGAGGGTGCCACGGGATTCGCCCCGCACCTGCCCCAGCCACAGCTGCGGCGCGTACCGGCGCACTGCGTCGATCACCTCGTCGCACCCCCTGCGGCCCAGCGGAATCCGGTAGTGCAGTGCCGCCAACTCCGGGCCCAGCGGCTCCGCCGGTTCTTCGTCCCGCACGAATCGGCCCAGCACCGCGTCGTCCCGGTCGATCTGCCCCGACGGCCACAACTCGATGCAGTGCGAAGGCAGGCGGCCCGTCTGCCTCGACCCGTCGGCCCAGTGCGCGGAGACGCCGCTGAGCTGCCGCCACTCGATCACGCGTTGCTCCTCGCAGTCGCAGCACCACACCCCGGTGGTGTCGACGCTCAGCCAGTCATGCCGCCGCTTCCAGGCGGGGACCAGGAGCAATGCCGCGCCGGCACAGCAGACCAGGAGGAAACCGGCCGCGAGTAGAACGGGTGCCGCAGTGTTCGCGTTGACCGCCACGAGCATCGCCAGCAGCCCGAACGCGATCAGCACCGCCGACCAGAGGACACCGAACAACAGGCGGCGGCGTCCCGTCCTGAGCACGGTGTCGGTGGGCTGGGCGTTCGGCGCGGACACCTGAGCGACCTTAACCGACGCACCGGAATCCCAGGACCCGTGAGTACTTTGTGCTGCTATAGCGACACAAAGTACTCACGGGTCCTGACCAGCTGGAATCAGAAGCGGATGACTTGGCGCATCGCCCGGCCGGCGGCGAGTTCGTCCATCGCGTGGTTGATGTCGTCCAGGTCGACGGTGCCCGACACCAGCTGGTCGACCGGCAGCTTCCCGGCCCGCCACAGGTCCGCGTACTCCGGGATGTCCCGCGCGGGCAGGCCGGAACCCAGGAACGAGCCGATGATCGTGCGGGTCTCGCTCACCAGCGCCAACGGCGAAATGCTGCTGCGCGCCTCCGGCGAGGCAAGGCCGACCGAGACCGTCCGCCCGGCGGGCGCGGTCACCGAAACCGCCGTCTCGAAGGCCTTCGCGTTGCCGCTCGCCTCCACCACCACAGCGGTCTTGTGCCCGGATTCGACGGCCTCCTCCGGCGTCAACGCCTTCGTCGCGCCGAGTTCGAGACCGCGAGAACGCTTGCCCTCCAACGGATCCACGACGGTCACGCTCCCGGCACCGCAGGCCAGCGCCACCAGCACCGCAGCCATGCCGACCCCGCCGACGCCCACCACCGTGACGTCCTCGCCGGGCTCGACGCGGGCGGCGTTCTTCACCGCGCCGCCGCCGGTGAGCACCGCGCATCCGAGCAGCGCGCCGACCTCCGGCGGCACGTCGTCGGCGATCGGCACCACGGAGTGGCGGTCGACCACGGCGTGCGTGGCGAATCCGGAAACGCCGCAGTGGTGGTGCACCTCGCGGCCGTCCCAGTTCAGGCGGCGAGCGCCGGAAAGCAGCGTGCCCGCACCGTTGGCGGCCCAGCCCGGCGAGCACAGCGCCCGCCCACCCGCGCGGCATGCGTCGCATTCCTCGCACCGCGGCACGAAGTAGAGCACGACGCGCTGCCCGACGGCGAGATCGGTGACGCCGTCGCCGACCTCGGTGACCCGGCCGCAGGCCTCGTGCCCGAGCAGCATCGGCACCGGGCGCACCCGGTTTCCGTCCACAACGGACAGATCGGAGTGGCAGACCCCGGCGGCCTCCAACTGCACGAGCAGCTCGCCCGGCCCGGGCCCGTCGAGGTCGAGTTCGGTGACGGCGAGCGGCCGAGACCGCTCCCAAGGCCCCGGCCGACCGCATTCCTGCAGCACCGCACCCCTGATCTTCATCACCACGCTCCTCCACGCCGACAGACCCGTGCCCATCCGCTCACACCGAACCCGACTTGTCCAGAGCCCGGCCCGGAGAACCCCGTCCGTGAACCGATTTCGACTCTCCTGCGGATAGCAGTACGCAAAGCCTGGCCGAGGAGGCATTGGGTGAAGCATTTCGGAATCGCGGGCGCGATCGCGACCACGCGCTCTTGCTGGGACAGCCCGCCGCGGCTGCGGGCAGCTGGCCGGAAGAGCCACTTCCCCAGCTGCAGGAGCAGGGGTCTCTGCACACCGCCGCCGGCGACGGGCCCGCGTGGTCGTTCGGGATCACGCTGGATGGCAGCAACGAGCACCACTCGCTGGCCTTCCGCCAAGGCCGGGAGGGCTGGGAACAGGTCCAGCCTCCCGACATCGGGCGGATCGACGGCGCGACAGTGGTCAGCCGCGATGACGTGTGGACGGTCGGCGACGGCAAGTCGATGCACTGGGACGGCCGGGCGTGGACCGAGGTTCCGCTCGCCGCCCCGCCCAACACCTACACGCAGTACTTCGGAACGAAGGCGTTCGGTCCCGACGATGTGCGGACCGCGGGAATAGCGACGGAGAACGGCAACGACGATGCCGGGAACATCCAGCCGTACGCCGCGACGTAGGGCGGCTGACGTGATTACGGCCGCCGGTGCCGGGGACCGGCGGCCTACCAGGCTAGAGGCGGCCGAGCTTGCGGATCTCCGGTTCCGCCAGGCCCGTCATCTCCTTGACCTCGTCCGCGTCGATCGCGCCGTTGTCCAGCGCCCGCACGAAGGACGCCGCCAGCGCTCGCGCCGTCGCCGGCTCGTCCAGCACCGCGCTGCCGCTGGCCGACACGTATGCCGACAGCCGCGCCGCTTCCGCCGGAGCCGAGTCGCGGAACGCCGCGAACACCGCCGCGTAGCGGGTCACCAGCTGCGCCGGGTGCAGGTCCCAGCCCTGGTAGAAGCCGTGTTCCAGGGAACGGCGGGTGAGCTCGTAGTGGGTGCGCCAGCCGTGGTGCACCTGGTCGCCGACCGGCAGCACGTTCGTCGAGCCGTCGGACAGGAACACCCCGGTGCCAGCCGCCGACACCTGCATCGCGTGCCGCGCGAAGTCGCAGGCGCGGTGCGCGAGGTGCTGGTGCGCGGCGGTCAGCCCGCAGCTGGCCGTGTAGTCGTAGGTGCCGAAGTGCAGCCCGGTGACCCGGCCGCCGCCCGCCCGCAGGAACAGCGGCAGCGCGAAGCGACCATTCGAGTCCACAATGGACTGAGTGGTCTCCACCTGGATCTCGAAGCGCAGCGACTTCTCCGGCATGCCCAGCTGCTGCTCGAAGAGCTCCAGCAGCTCGACGAAGACCTCGACCTGCGCGGCGTCGACGACCTTCGGGAAGGTGAGCACGAACCCGGCGGGCAGGCTGCCCCACTGCTGCAGCAGCGCGGTGAGGAAGACGTCCAGCGTGCGCACCGAGCGGGCGCGCAGCTCCGGGGTGTCGAAGGACTTCACCCGCAGGCCGAAGTTCGCCGGCTCCACGCCGTCGCGCAGCCATCCGGCGACCACTCCGGCGGTCCGCTCCGCGTCGGCGTCCTCGACGTCGTCACCGGGCCGGCCGTAACCGTCCTCGAAGTCGATGCGCAGGTCTTCGAGCGGGGAGTTCTGCAGCTTCGCCCGCACCCGCGGGTGCACGGCCCGGGCGATCTGGGCGTCCAGCCCCAGGATCTCGACGAAGTCCTCGGGCCGGGCGGCGTCCCGGTCGAACGCGGCCAGCGCGTCCCGCCCCCACTGCCGCACCGTTTCGGCGTCGACCTTGCTCGCCGGCACGTAGCAGGTGTGCACCGGCTGCCGGGCCGCGCTCGCGCCCGGGTACGTGCGGGCGATGTGCTCGTCCACCTCGGACAGGCGGGCGAGCCGCTTCGCGATCTCGGTGGATTCCAGCGAGGTTCTGGCCACTTGCGCTCCCTTCGGGTCCGGCGGCCGGGAGGCGTCCCCGGCTGCCCAGCTCGGCTGCGGCGAGAAGGCCGTGAGTCTTTTGGGCGGCTATAGCAGCCCAACACGATCCAGGATGGCCCGCCGGGCCGGAGTCGCGGCGTTCGTCGGCACCACCATCGA
>NZ_JBFAKG010000061.1:0-8204 GCF_040655595.1 Saccharopolyspora sp. NPDC050389 | reverse complement strand
CTCTTCTCTTCGGGGGGGGGGGGGGGCGCCCCGGGCGCCCCCGGGGGGGGGGGGCTCTAGGGGCTTTCTTTTTTGGGGGCCAAATCCCACCCAAAAAGACTCACGGCCCCGTTCGCACCGCGGCCTTTCCGTTCTCAGTCGATCTGCTCGTAAGCGGGCAGCGTCAGGAAGTCGACGAAGTCGTCGGCCACCGCCACCTGCTCGAACAGCTCAACCGCCCGGCCCAGGTTGTCGACCGGGAAACCGTCTTCGGCCCGCAGCTGCTTCTCGATGTCGGCCAGCACCTCGCGGACCAGGTCCGCGGTGACCTGCTCGCCACCGGCCAGCACCACGCTGTTGTGCAGCCACTGCCAAATCTGCGAACGCGAGATCTCGGCGGTCGCGGCGTCCTCCATCAGGTTGTGGATCGCCGCCGCGCCGTTGCCACCCAGCCACGACACGATGTAGCGCACGCCGACGTCGACCGCGGCGCGCAGGCCCTCGATAGTCTTCTCACCAGGAGTGTCGGCGACCGACAGCAGCTGGTCGGCGGTCACCGAGACCTCGTCGCGGGTGCGGTCGATCTGGTTGGGCTTGTCGCCCAGCACCGCGTCGAACTCCTCGAAGCAGATCGGCACCAGGCCGGGGTGGGCGACCCAGGAGCCGTCGAAGCCGTCGCCGGCCTCGCGCTTCTTGTCGTCGTGCACCTTGCCCATCGCGGCATCGTTGGTGGCCGGGTCCTTGGTGGGGATGAACGCGGCCATGCCGCCGATCGCGAACGCGCCGCGCTTGTGGCAGGTGCGCACCAGCAGTTCGGTGTAGGCGCGCATGAACGGCGCGGTCATGGTCACCGAGTTGCGGTCCGGCAGGATGTACTTGTCCGAGTCGCGGAAGGTCTTGATCACGCTGAACAGGTAGTCCCAGCGGCCCGCGTTGAGGCCGGCGGAGTGGTCGCGCAGCTCGTAGAGGATCTCCTCCATCTCGAACGCGGCCGGGTAGGTCTCGATCAGCACCGTGGCGCGCACGGTGCCGTGCGGGACACCGAGCGCCTGCTGGGCGTGGGTGAACACGTCATTCCACAGCCGCGCCTCGAGGTGGCTCTCCATCTTCGGCAGGTAGAAGTACGGCCCGCTGCCGCGGCTGATCAGTTCCTTGGCGTTGTGGAAGAAGTGCAGGCCGAAGTCGACGAACGCGGCGACCACCGGCTTGCCGTCGACCAGGATGTGCTTCTCGTCGAAGTGCCAGCCGCGGGGACGCACCAGCGGCACGGCGTGCTTGACGTCGTCGCGCAGCTTGTACTGCTTGCCCTCGGGCGTGGTCAGCTCGATCTGCTTGCGCACCAGGTCGAAGAGGTTGACCTGGCCGGAGACCACGTTGCGCCAGTGCGGGGTGTTGGCGTCTTCGAGGTCGGCGAGCCAGATGCGCGCGCCGGAGTTCAGCGCGTTGATCGCCATCTTGCGGTCGGTCGGGCCGGTGATCTCGACGCGCCGGTCGGCGATGTCGGCGGGCGGCGCGGCCACCTGCCAGTCGCCTTCGCGGATGTGCCGGGTCTCCTCCAGGAAGTCCAGCCGCCCCTTGGCGGTGGCCTCGGCACGACGCTCCTTGCGGCGGGCGAGCAGCTCGTCGCGGCGGGCGCCGAAGGCGCGCTGCAGGCCTGCGACGAACTCGAGCGCTTCCTTGGTGAGGATCTCGTCCCCGCGCTCGACGGCACCGCCGAGCACCTGCACTCCTGCTGGCGTTTCGGACATGGGAAGTCCACCTCTTTCTGCTGCCGGGTTCCAGACGGTGGCTTGATGGCTCACCTTGCCGCGTGGCGGACTGTCGCGCACCCGACGGGCACGCGGCGGCCACTCCGCTAGCGGTACGCCCGTTATGTTTTCTGCATCGTGGATGTTAGTTTCCATATAGCGTTCGAAGCAACATGAGCTGGCGCACCCGCCACGGACTAGACTCTGCTCAGCCAGCACAGTGGAAAGGGAGTTCTGCGATGACCACTGGCCCGCAGCGGGCGACTCAGGGCGGAGGGGTGCAGTCGGTCGAACGCACCTTCGAGCTCCTGGAACTGATGGCTGACGCCGGCGGCGAAGTCGCCCTGTCCGAGCTCGCCGAGAAGTCCGGCCTACCGCTCCCGACGATCCACCGCATCATCCGCACGCTGGTGAGCAACGGCTACGCCCGTCAGCAGCCCTCCCGCCGCTACGCGCTCGGCCCCCGGCTGATCCGGCTCGGCGAGACCGCCAGCCGCGCGCTCGGCTCCTGGGCCCGCCCGTACCTCGCCGAGCTCACCGACGCCACCGGCGAGACCTCCAACATGGCGGTGCTCGACGGCGAGCAGATCGTCTACGTCGCGCAGGTCCCCTCGCAGCACTCCATGCGGATGTTCACCGAGGTCGGCCGCCGGGTCGACGCACACGCCACGGCCGTCGGCAAGGCCGTCATGGCCACGATGCCGCCGGAGACGGTGACGCAGCTGCTCTCCCGCACGACGATGCACCCGCAGACCGAGCGCACCATCATCACGGTCGAGGCGATGCAGGAAGAGCTGGGCCGCATCCGCCAGCAGGGCTACGCGCTGGACGACGGCGAGCAGGAGGTCGGCGTGCGCTGCTACGCCGTCGCCGTGCCGGGAGCACCGGCGGGCGCGGCGATCTCGATCAGCGGCCCGGAAGGCCGGATGACGCGAATCTCGACGGACGAGGTCATCCCGCTGATGAAGCGCCTGGCCAGCGACCTCTCGGCCGAGCTGAGCGTCAGCAACACGGCCTGACCCGACGCCGAAGCTCGCCAACGGCGCAAAACCCGCGTCGAGCGGATGAAGCGAACGGCCTGTTCACCTCGCCTATCGAGGCAAACAGGCCGTTCACTCCGAACCAACTGGCGAGGACGACCTCGTGCCGTGAATGGGCAGCCCGGAGTCCGGACCGTGAAGGGCTTGCGAGACCTGGCGGAGCTGCTTGCGGCGGCGGAGCCACCACACCGTCAGCGCGAGCAGCGCGGCGATGCCGAGCAGCGGCAGCCCCAGCATGCCCACGGCCGACTGCACCTGCTCGTACGCCTCGCCCGACCAGGCGCCGAGCAGCACCAGCGTCGTCGCCCAGGCCGCCGCCACCGGCACGTTGCAGATCGTGAACCGCAGGTGCGTGACCTTGGCGTGCCCCGCCAGCCGGGGCACCAGCGTCCGCACCACGGCGAAGCACTGCGACGCCGCCACCGTCGCCTCCGCGCGTCCGTCCAATGCGGACTCCACGCGCGCGAAGCGCTGCTCGCCGAACCGCTTGACCAGCTGCCGCCGCAGCAAACCGTCCCGGCGGCCGCGGAAGTACCCGTGCTGGCAACCCAAAGCCGTCGCGCCGAAGGCGCTGATCGCGGCCAGCCACACCTCCACGACGCCCTGCCCGGCGAGCCACCCGAGCGCCAGCACCGTGCCCGAGCCCGGCAGGAAAACACCGATCAGCAGGCCGGATTCGGCGAACAGCAGAGCCACGACCACGACGAGCGCGAGCGGGCCGGGAATCCCGGCCAGGAAATCCGTCATCGAGCGACGAGCTCACCGAGCCGCGAACCCCAGGATTCGCCGTTCGGCTCCAGGGTGATCTCGCGGACGTCGTCGTCCCGGCGGCGGATCCGCAGCAGCAGGTAGGCGTCGGCGAGCCGCTCCGCGAGGCCCTCGCCCCACTCGACGACCACCGCGGCATCCGTCAGATCGGTGTCCAGGTCGAGGTCGTCGATCTCGTCCAGCCCGCCCAGCCGGTAGGCGTCGACGTGCACCAGCGCCGGGCCGTCGCCGGATTCCGGCCGGTGCACCCGCGCGATCACGAACGTCGGCGAGGTCACCGCGCCGGTGACGCCCATGCCCGCGGCGATCCCCCGCGCGAGCACGGTCTTGCCGGCCCCGAGCGGCCCGTCCAGCAGCACGAGGTCACCGGCGCGCAGCACGGCTCCCAGCCGGCGGCCGAACTCCAACGTGTCGGACTCCGCCGGCAGTTCGACGGTCTGCAGTGCAGGGCTCAACTCCCGGTCACCTCTCCGCTTCCTTCTCCAACGGCCCGCCGGATCAGCGCGATCAACTGCTCGGTGACCAGCTCCGGGCGCTCCAGCATCACCGGGTGCCCGGCGCCCTCAACGCACACCAGCGTCGCGTCCGGCAGCTCCGCGGCGAGCACCTCGGCGTGCGGCGAGAACGGCGTGACCCGGTCGGCGTCGCCGGTGAGCACCAGCGCCTCGCAGGTCCGCAGCGCCGCCAGCGCCGTCTTGCGGTCGTGCAGGCTGATCGTCTCCAGGAAGTCGGTCACCACCTCGACGGTGGTCGCGCCGATCATCTCGGCCATCAGGTCCACGATCTTCGGCGAGATCTCGCGATCTCCGAACGACAGGTTGCGCACCAGCGTCCAGGTCAGCTTGTCGCCGAGCCGCCGGGTGCGTTCCACCAGGCCCGGCTGGAAGTCCGAGAGCAGCGCGAGCCCGCGCGGCACCGGATTGGCGCGGTGCAGCCACGGCCGGGGCAGCCCGGAGGCGCCGACCGCGCCGGCGGAGGTGCCGATCAGCGCGACCGCGCGAACCCGGTCGCGGAACAGCTCGGGGCGCTGCTCGGCGAGCGCCATGATCGCCATCCCGCCCATCGAATGTCCGGCGAGCACGATCGGCCCCCGGCTCGCCGCCGAGCGCAGTACCGCGTCGAGGTCCCTGCCGAGCTGGTCGATCGTGCTGTTGCGCTTGGCGGAATGGCCGGAGCGGCCGTGGCTGCGGTGGTCGAACAGCACCAGCCGGACCCGCGGCTCGGTGAGCTCGGGCAGGTCGCGGCGCTGGAAGTGCCAGCAGCGGGAGTCGAGCGCGAAGCCGTGCACGAGCACCACGGTCAGCTCCGCTTCGCCGCCGTCGGCAGGCCGGATCTCCTGCACCGACAGCGGAACCCCGTCGTCGGCAGCCACAGTGGACTGCCGGTCCGGGCGGAGCCTGCCGAGCGGCTCGTCGGCGTGCGGATCTTCGGCCTTGCGCTGCGCGGCGATCCGCGAACTGCGCGCGGCGACGCCGACCGCGGCACCGGTGATCGCGGCGCCGAGCACCCCGCTCGTCCAGGCCAACGCCTGCCAGACCGGCTTCACAGCAGCTCCTGTCGTGAGTGCTCACTCCGGTAAGAACCGGAATCAACGCTCACGAGCCCGGCGGGACATCCGTCGCTCATGGCGCCTCCGCGTCGACGACGGTGCGCGTGACGCGCGGCCGGTACATGCCGGTGACGATCTCGTAGTGGATCGTGCCGATCGTGTCGGCCCACTCCGCGGCCGTCGGCTCGCCCCGGTCGCCGGGCCCGAACAGCAGCACCTCGGCGCCGTCCGCGACCTGGTCGTCGCCGCAGTCCACCACCAGCTGATCCATGCACACCCGGCCGAGCACCGGCCGCCGCTTCCCGGCCAGCCACACCGACATCCGGCCCGACAGGGTGCGCGGCACGCCGTCGGCGTAGCCGACCGGCACCAGCGCGAGGTTCGTCGGCTGCTCGGCCGTCCACTGCTGCCCGTACGAGACGCTCTCGCCCACCGCGATGCGCTTGGTCGACACCACCGAGGAGCGGAAGGTCATGGCCGGGCGCAGGTCGTGATCACCGTGCTGCGGAACGGGATCCAGGCCGTAGACGGCGATGCCCGGCCGGACCAGCTCGAAGTGCAGGTCGGGGCGGGTCAGCACGGCCGCCGAGTTCGCCAGGTGCCGGATCGGGTTCAGCCCGGCCGCCCGCGCCTGCTCGTAGGCCAGGCGGAAACGCTCGGCCTGCCGGTCGATCGATGGGTGGTCGAGCTCGTCGGCGCACGCCAGGTGCGACCACACCGCCACGACCTCGACGTGCCCGTCCGCCTCGGCCTTCGCCGCGTCCTCCACCAGCGCGGGCCACAGCTCGGCCGGGCAGCCGTTGCGGCACAGCCCGGTGTCGATCTTGAGGTGCACGCGGGCGACGCGGCCCTGCTGCTCGGCCGCGGCGGCGATCCGGCGCAGGCTGGCCTGCGAGGAAGCGGAGAGTTCGATATCGGCGGCGACCGCCGGGGCGAAGTCGTCGTCTTCGACGTAGAGCCAGCACAGCAGCGGGGCGGTGATGCCGCCGGCGCGCAGCTGCAGGGCTTCGCCGATGGAGGCGACGCCGAGCTGGTCCGCGCCCGATTCGAGCGCGGCGGCGGCGACCGTCAGGGCGCCGTGACCGTAGCCGTCGGACTTCACGATGGCCATCGTGCGGGCACCCGAACTGCGGGCACGCGCCGAGAGCACCGTCACGTTGTGGCGGATCGCGTCGACGTCGATGCGCAGGTCGGCGCGGTACGCGGGCTGGTCACTCATGGCACGCACATGGTCGCACATCCCCCCGCCGCCCTTACCGAGGTACCGGAGCCAGCGCCCTTCTCCGACCGGCCACGGCGCACCGCGCGCAAGAACCTTCCCGGCACCCAACCGAACATGAACTTCCGACGAAATCCCGCACCGAAGGACACCTCCACAACCTGGAGGAAGTTGCGGACCGGTCTCGTGAGCACTTTGGTCCGCTGTAGCGGATCAAAGTGCTCACGAGACTGCGGATGTGCCGCTCAGCGGCTCAGGACAGCGCCGCTTCGCGGACCGTTCGGATCGCGGTGGGAACCGCCGCGAGCAGCGCCGAGGCTCCGATCGGGGCACCGACCTCGGCCGGGGTTCGGGTGGGAGCGCCGTGGGCGGCGAGATCCGCCGCGAGTGCGTGGACGTGCGCGGCGTAGCCGCAGGCCAGCCACGGTTCCAGGCCGCTGGCCAGGAGCGCGCCGATCAATCCGGTGAGCACGTCGCCGGAGCCCGCCGTCGCCGGCCAGGCGTGCCGCGAGTCGTTGACCAGCACCCGGCCGTCCGGCGCGGCGACGATCGTGGTGTTGCCCTTGAGCAGCACCACCGCGTCGAAGCGCGCGGCGACCTCTCGCGCCGCGGCGACCCGGTCGTCGCCGAGTTCCCCACCGGCCAGCCGCGCGAACTCGCCCGCATGCGGCGTCAGCACCAGCGGCGCATCCGGGTCGCGCGCGTCCCACAGCGTGCTGTCGTTGGCGAACAGCGTGATCGAGTCGGCGTCGGCGCACACCGGTCGCCCGGAATCCAGGACGTGCCGCAGCACGTCGCGGCCGCTAGCGCCGGTGCCGATCCCCGGCCCCACCGCCCACGCCTGCACCCGCCCGGCGTCGCTGACCGAACCGGTCGCCACCACCTCCGGCCAGTGCGTGCGCACCACGTCCGCGGCGGGCCCGGCGTAGCGCACCATGCCCGCGGTCGCCTGCACCGCGGCTCCGCTGGCCAGCACCGCGGCGCCGGGGTAGGTCGCCGACCCGGCGGCGACCCCGACCACGCCTTGGCTGTACTTGTCGTCGGTCGGGCCCGGAACCGGCCAGCCCGCGCCGATCTCGGCATCCTGCAGCAGGTAGAGCTCGGGATCGGCCAGGTCGTCGGCCAACCCGATGTCGATCACCTCGACGTCACCGGAGTGCACCGCGCCGGCGCCCAGCACGTGGCAGGGCTTGCGCCCGCCGAAAGTCACCGTGACGTCGGCAAACACCGCCGGGCCGTCGACCGCGCCGGTGACCGGATCGACGCCGCTGGGCAGGTCGACCGCGACGATCGGCACGTCGACCCGGCGCACCAGCTCCGCCGCCACCGGCCGCAGCGGGCCACGCGCGGAAAGGCCGACGATCCCGTCGATCACCACGTCGGCGCGCTCGACCGCATCCGCGGCCTCGGCCCCGATCCCGGCGGTGTCCGGGCTCGAACCCTCGGCCGGCACTGCCCGGCCTCCGGCCCGCCGCAACGCGGCGAGGCCCGCGGCGTGCGCCCTCTCCGGGGCGAGCAGCACGGCCGTGACGCCGACCCCGCGGCGCCGGAGGAACGCCCCGGCCCACAGCGCGTCGCCGCCGTTGTTGCCCGCGCCGACGAGCAGCGCGACGTGGCGACCGGCGACGCCGCCGGTGAACTCGGTGAGGACCCGCGCGGTGTGGACCGAGACGGCGTACGCGGCTCGGCGCATCACCGCGGGCTCCGGTGTCCGGGTGAAAAGCCGCTGCTCGGCGGCGCGGATCTGGTCGGGCGTCCACACTCCGTGCATCGCGTCCTCCTCATCCCGGTCGACGATTGCCGCACAGTCTGCCTCGCGCGGCTCGCCGACGTTCCGCGGTTCAAGGTCCCGGCTGGTGAATCCGGCCGTGAGTCTTTTGGGCTGCTATAGCAACCCAAAA
>NZ_JBFAKG010000060.1:49438-59520 GCF_040655595.1 Saccharopolyspora sp. NPDC050389 | reverse complement strand
TGCGCAACCTCACCATGACCCACTGAACGCCGACCGCCACCTCACGGCCTGCGCTTCCCTTGCACACCACCAATATTTGATCATTACGGGACAGGTTTTAGGGAGCGAGGATGTGTCCTGCGGCGAGTGCGGAGGCCAGACAACCACCGAGTACGACGGCCGTGGCGGCGACGATGGGTGCCTGCCGGGTCCATGCGCGTAGCTTCGGCGAGTTGGCGGCGCGGGTCAGCAGTTCGTCGCGGCCCCGGAGCACGACGAGGCCGACGGCGGTCAGGGTCAGGGCCATGCCGAGTCCGAACGCGGCGACCATCAGGATCGCGGTGCCGACCCTGCCGGTGAGCAACCCGCTGAGCAGGACGAGGAACGCCGATGGCGAAGGGAGCAGGCCGCCGGAGGTGCCGAGCAGCACAATGCCGCGCCAAGTGAGCAGGGATGTGCCGGGGAGCGGATGGGAGTGTCCGTGTCCGTGCATGTGGCCTCGGTTGTTCAAGTGGCGCCGGAGTAGCCCCAACCCGACGCCCACCACGACCAGGGCGGCGATCAGCTGCAGCCAACCCGTCAGCGCGGCGATGTCCGGAGCGTTCTCGCTGGCGAGCCACCACCCGACGGCGAGTGCGGCGACGGACGCGGTGTGCATCACGGCGACGATGATGCCCAGCCACACCGCGTCCCGGGCCCGTCCCCGGCCGCCGACGAGGAAGCCTGCGGCGAGCGTTTTCCCATGTCCTGGGGCGCATGCGTGGAAGGCCCCCACTGCGGCTGCGACGAGGAGCGCCAGGGGCAGCACGACGTGGTGTTCCAGCAGTCCGGAGAGGTCCGTGGTCCAGACGTTGAACGGCTCCTGCGGCCCGACTGCCACGCTGGGTTTGCCGCTGCCGAGCGCGACTGCACGGGTCGGTTCACCGGCCGTGTGGAGGCCGCCGCCGCCCGACTCGGTGACGGAGATCGTGCGGTACTTCGGGTCGACGTCGTTCAGCGCGGTGATCGTGACGTCGACCGCGGCCACCGGATTCCGGCAGAGGTAGCGGAGGCGGGCGCCGTCCTGGGCGAGGCGCGTGGTGTCCGCGTGGTCCAGCGGGCAGGGGTGGCCGTCCTGGCTCAGTCGGATGTGGGAGCCGAGGTACTGCGCCTCGGATGTGTTGGTCGCGTCGGCTTCCGCGCGGAGCACGGCCAGGTCGTCGTTCGCGGCCGACCAGATGACATCGACCGCGTTTCCGTGGGCGGCGATTCTGGCGACCGGAGGGGTGCCGAAGGGGTGCGCGTTCGCCAGGCCGGCGAGGCCGAGCAGCGCCGGCGTCATGAGTGCGCCGACGAGGAGGATGCGAGCGGCCTTGGAGCAGGCGCGGCCGAGGATGTGCACAGCGATGTTCCGATCAGGAAGTGCCCTGCGGGCTGCTCCCCTGGCCGGGGAGGCAGCCCGCAGGGCGGGTGTACCTGTTGACCTGTCAGCCGCGGTGGCCGTCCCCGGCCGGGCGCCGGGCGGCCAGGGCGTGGATCGTCCCGTCGTCGGTGAGGGCGAACACCCAGTCACCGCTGATGGACAACGCCGAAGCCACGCCGCCGCCGAGGTTGTACTCGGTCAGCCGCTTGCCGGTGGCGCGGTCCAGGACGACCAGACGTCCGTCCCAGGTGCCCGCGTACAGCCGGTCCTCGGTCACCACGGCGTGCATCGCAGGGGAACCGGGCCCCTCGGTGCACCCCTTCGCGACTCGCCATTCGTCGTCGAGTGGGCTTTCTCCGGGCAGGTAGCCGACGGCGGTTTCCCACAGCGGCTTGCCGGGTTCGGCCGCGCTGGTGTCGTAGGCGCGGATGACACCGTCACGGCTCGCGATGTAGGCGATGTCGCCCCAGACGGCGGGACTGGTCAGCGGAGCGGGGCCGGGTTCGCAGTTGCTGGCGCCGCCCACCGGGGACTGCCACAGGACAGCGCCGGTCTTGAGGTCGTGCCCGCGGGCACCGCTCGCGGTCATCGTCACCAGCTTCGGGTCTCCTCCGGCCGGATCGGTGAGGGTGGGGGAGGAGTGGCTGTCGATGCCGCCCTGGGTGTTCTGGACCCAGAGCTGACCGCAGCTTGCGAGGTCCATGGCGACCAGCGTGCTGCTGGAGTCGGTGTGCAGGTAGGCGGTGTTGGAGCCGGGTTGGCGGACCGCCGTGCTGTGGAACTGGCCCCAGCTGGTCGCTCCGTTGAAGCCGCCCAGCAGGTCACCGCTGCGAGCGTCGCGGCACTGGATCTTGTTCCAGTTCTGGTAGACGGCGATGGTGCGGTTCTCACCCTGCAGGTCGAAAACGCTGACCGGGCCACCTGCACGGCCGTAGCGGCGCACGGTGTCGCCGTGCCGCTCCTCCTTCTCGATCGTCTGCCAGACGACGTGGCCGTCCTTGGTGTCGAGGGCGTAGATCCGGCCGACGGCGGTGGTCAGGTAGACCTTGCCGTCGTGCAGGGTGGGCGCCGACTCGGCGTCGCCGTCCAGGTAGGTGCGCCAGACTTCGCGGCCGGAGGCGAGGTCGTAGGCGAGCATCATGCTGTACGGGGAGTCGAACGCCCGGGACGAGACGATCACTTTGCCGTCGGCGATCACCGATCCGTCGAGGTTGAACTGCTCACCGGTGTTGGCGGCCCAGCGCAGGTCGAGCTCGGCGCCCGGATCGTCCGCGCTCGCGGAGCGCCCCGCCTCGTCGCGCCCCTGACGGGTCCAGTCCTGACCGCTCTTCGGCTTCGCCAGCTCGTCTTCCGGCACCACCGTGAACGTGTTCTCGACGGTGGGCCAGGCCTGGCCCTTGGTGTCCACTGCGGTCATCTCCGCCGTGTAAGTTCCCGGCCGCAGATCGTCGACGTGGTCGCTGACCCGGGTCCAGGAGATCCGCGCGTCCGGACAAGGCTCCGGGTTGCCACCGGGCGGCGTGTAGCAGTTCTGGATGCCTGGCCGTTTGTTGTCGAGGCCGAACTTCAGCCCGCTTTGCTGCCGCACCGTTTTGCCGCGGTCGTCGCGGATGGTGAGGGTGGCTGCGGCCGGAGTGCGGCCGTTGTCCTCGGCGTAGAGCTCGACGGGGATCTTCCCGCCGGCGAGGTGGACGCTGCCCTGTGCGGGACTGACGAGCGCGGCATCATCGTTGATGTCGAACTGACGGTGCGTCCCCATGACGTAGCCGACGTCTTCGTTGCGAGGGGTGCGAGGGTCGTCGGTGATGGGCTTGAAGTCGAGGATCTTGTAGTCCGGGTGGGCGCCGTCGATGCCGTAGGTGCCCTGGTTGTTGATCTCGACCGAGCGGTTGAAGGCGCCACGACGGTACTCCGCCTGCTGGTTGTGACCAGCGGCGGCCATCCGCACGTCGTACTTGGCGAGTTCGTCGACGGTCGGCTGCATGCCCGCACCCGGTCCCCATGACGTGAACAGCGACCGGTGCATGAAGACCAGCACCTGCTTGCCGACCGCGTGGCGCTTGAGGTCCTCGCGCAGCCACTCCAGCTGCGGTTCCAGGCCGCTGGAGTCGTAGTTGTCCTCGAGGACGACGATGTGGCGGCCGTTGCGGTCGAAGCTGTACCACTCGGGGCCCATGTTCCGGCGGTAGTACTCCAGGCTTCCGCCGTAGCCCTGGGAGGTGGCAGTGCCGCCGACGTCGTGGTTGCCGACAACCGGGTAGAAGGGCATGCCGAGCTTTCCGTCGGTCAAACCCTTCCGCAGGATGTCGTAGCCGCCCTGGCGACGTGGCTCCGCTGCGTAGTCGGTGACCGTCAGGTCGCCGGTCGCGATGGTCATCGTCGCACCGTCGACCTCGGACATCGCCTCGACCTGACCGGTCCACTGCGGCTGCGTCGAGCGCGCCGCCTCGTCCCTGGTGTTGGAGACCTCGATGTCGGAGTCCATCACCCATTTCTCGGTGGGGTTGGCGGCGTTCTCGTCCGGCACGAGGGCGAAGTCGATGCCGGTGTGCGGGCCAGCACCGTCGGGCACCTCGTGGAAGAACTGCGGGACGTAGTCCTCGCGCAGCGCGGGGGTGTAGCCGTTGGGGGAAACGATGCTGACGAGATCGGTCTCCCGTCGGGTCGGGTCCATCCACAGGGTGTACGAGCCGTCGGCGCCGGTCGTCGTCCACACGGCACCGTCGGTGACATCGACGCCGGGCATCGGAGCCTCGCCCGGGTCCCGCACAGCATTTCGGTTGACATCCTTGAAGACCGTGCCCTGCACCGGCACCGGATCGGCGGTCACCGCCGTGTCAGCGGCGAACGATGTGCCGGCAGCGGCCGGCACCAGCGCCGTCGCCACGGCGGCACCGGCCGCCACCAGCCGCTTGCGGCGTCGAATCGGGCCGCGCGCCAGCGGCTGCTCGGGCCGCGAGCGGCGGCGGAGCACCCAGCGGATGACCTGCAGCGCGACGACGGCGAGGGCGATGCCAAGCGCCGCGGTGAGCCACGGGAAGGCGAGACTCGAAGGTGGGGGATGGGCGCCCGACGCATCGACGACCGGGGTTTCCGCGGTCGCGTCGACCGTGTTGCCGTCGAACTCGACGACGGCCTGGGTCAGTCCCCCTTCCTGCAGCATCGAGGTCAGGTCGAGCTCGTCGACATGACAGCTCCACGCCAGCTCGACCACGACGCCCTCGGGCACTCCGCCGTCGTCGCCCGCGACGCCGGAGCCGCTGGCCGGACAGGAGGAGGACAGCAGGCGTGCTGCCCAAGCCCCGGCGTTCTCGGGCGACACCACGTCGTGGTGGACGATCAGCCTCCCGCTGGTGACGTTGTCCTTGGTGGAGACGACGAGTTCGGCGTGCTGCGGCGACACATGCGCGTATGCGGGCTGCGCGCCGAAGCCCAGTACGAAGAACAGCAGCACAAGACCGGTCCTGGCTGCCGCACGGATTGGTTTCATGTGCAGGAATGATGTCGGTGCAACGAGTCCAGAAGCAGAACAACCGTCGAAGCTTCTCCTGCACGACGACCAATTCATACCGGGAAGTACGCGGCGAGTCGCGCAACGAGGCTCGACCGGGTGCCGAGGCATCCGCCGCCGTCCGGGCGAAATGTCATCGGCACCTGCCTCGATGTTCGCCGGCCGGTCGATTTCCGTTGGTTGTGAACCTGCGTGCCGCTGCCGTCGTACCTGGCATCGGGACACAACACCGACGAGGGAGCAGTGCATGCGCAAGGGTTCGTTCAAACGAGGACCTGGTTCCCGAAAGAGCGTCAATGCCGCAGTGATCGTCATGTCGGTCGCGGTCGGCACGACCACCGCGGCGCCGCTCGCCCCCGGGCAGACGGCCTCGGATGTGGCGTTGGAGTGGTATGACACGACCGCCGACACCGTGAACGCCGCGGGCATCCCGGCGTCAGCGCCGGTCACGAAGAACCGCATGTGGGCGATTTCCTGGCTCGCGGCGGCCCGCGCCGTGCGCCCGGAGCTCGGAGCAGGGCAGTCACGCGAGTACGAGCAGGCGGCGCTCGCATCGGCGGTGCACGCTGCGCTGTCGGACCTGGTGCCAAGCCGCAAGGCCGCGTTGGACGCCGCTCTGGACCGAAGTCTGGAGCGGATCCCGGACGGTCCGGCCGAAGATCGGGGCGTGCGCGTCGGCCGCGAGCAGGCGCACTTGGTGCTCGCCGGTCGCGAGAACGACGGGTTGGACCCGGCGTCGGTCAACATGCCGTACCAGCCCCCGCAACCGGCCCCCGGCATGTGGCAGCCCACGCCGCCGGCGTACGGGGCCGCAATCCAGGCCGGATCGCGGTACGCGACGCCGTTCCTGCTCGACGACCCGGCGCAGTTCCGGCTGGGGCCGCCGCCCGAACTCGGCTCCGAGCGCTACCGGATCGACCTGGCCGAAGTTCGCGCGCTGGGTGTCGCGGGCAGCGCGGTGCGCACCGAAGAGCAGACCAGGACGGCGAAGTTCTGGGAGCAGTCCACGCAGGACGCCTACACCGGGGTTCTGCGCGCAGCGCTCGAACAGTCGAGGCAGCCGTTGTTCAAGCGCGCGGCCATGGTGGCGATCTTCAACGTCGCGCTCGTGGACACGCAGATCGCCACCTCCGACAGCAAGTACACCTACACCCGCTGGCGTCCGGTCACGGCCATCCGGGCGGCCGACGACGGTGACGGCGATCCGAACACCGCGCCGGACCCGAACTGGACGCCGGAGGCCACGACACCGCTGCACCCCGACTACCCCAGCGGGCACAACACCTACGCCGGGGCGGCGGAAGCAGTGCTGACGGCGCTGACCGGGGTGCGGCCGACCGAGCCGGTCACCATCGGCAGTTCGACGGCTCCGGGTGAGTTCCGCACCTATGCGAAGTGGTCGCAACTGACCGCCGAGATCGTCGATGCCCGGGTCTGGTCCGGCTTGCACACGCGGACCGCCGACGAGGCCGGCGCCTTGCTCGGTCGCGAAGTCGCCGAGCACGACGTGCGGATGGCCTTCCAACTGCTGCGCTGATGCGGGAGGACTCGTCGTCCCCGGGCAGCCCGGGGACATATAGCGACCCAAAAGACTCACGGCCCCGTGCCTGCAGAAACGCTGCTCCGGAAGCGTGCAAGACCGCCGGAACTCCCTTCAGCAGCACCCGAAACCGCGTACCGGCCGAACTTCGCGGGAACGCCGGGCAAGATCGGGGTTTACCGGCGGGGAACGGTGTGGCAGGCTGCTGCAAACGCTTGCAGCGGCCGGGCTGCCGCCCGTCGTCGCTGGTTATCGCCCGTCCAGGGCCGCTCGGCGCTCCGGTCGGGCCGGCGCGGGAGGAATGCCCATGAGCACCGTCCACTCTGGTCACCGGCTGCCGCCGTGGGGTTATGTCGCCGCGGGCACCGCCGTCATCCTGGCGACCTACCTCTACCTCCTGGTCGAGCGGCCGTCGAGCCTGCACGAGAGCGGGCACGGCAGCTCCGCCGCGCTGATCGCGCTCGGCGGCTACCTGATCGGCTCGCTGCTGGTCATCGCCGGCGCCAGCGCCCTGCTGCCGACCTCCACGGTGGCGATGTTGCCGGTGGCGATCGCGATCAACGTGGTGATCGGGCAGCTGGTCAACATGCTGGGCCTGCCGGTTTACCTGGACTCGATCGGCACCGTGATCGTCGGCGCGCTCGCCGGGCCCGCCGCGGGCGCGGCGACCGGGGCGCTGTCCAACATCATCTGGGGCCTGACGATCTCGCCGCCGCTGCTGCCGTTCTCGGTCGCCGCCGCGGCGATCGGCGTGCTGGCGGGGTTGGTCGCCCGCATCGGCGCGTTCCGCCGCCTGTGGACCGCGCTGCCCGGGGGCCTGCTCGCCGGTGTCGTCGCCGGGATGCTCTCCGCGCCGATCGCGGCGTTCGTCTTCGGCGGCGGCGGTTCACCGGGCCGCACCGCGTTGCAGGCCACCTTCCAGGCCTTCGGCAACAGCCTGCTGGACGCCGCGACGCTGACCGGGCTCGCCACCGATCCGCTGGACAAGGTGGTCACCTTCGCGATCGCTTTCCTGATCCTCGCCGCGCTACCGGCGAGGTTCCGGGAACGCTCGCCGTTCGTCCGCAGGTACGCGGTGTTCGGACGGCGCACCGCGGTGCTGGAAGGGCTGACGCGATGACCTTCTACCAGTTCGGCGAGTCCAGGGTGCACGGGCTCAACCCGATCACCAAGCTGGTGTTCGCGATCGTCGTGATCATCGCCGCCTTCGCCATCAACGCGGTCTGGTTCCCCGCGCTGCTGTGGCTGCTGCTGGCCGCGACGGCCGCGACGGCGGGGGTGCTGGGCCGGTTCGGCTCCGTGACGCTGAAGTTCTTCGCCCCGTTCCTGCTATTGATCTTCCTCGCGCAGGGCCTGTTCTATCCCGGCGAAGGACCGGTGCTCGCCGAGTTCGGGCCGCTGCAGGTGCAGCAGGACGGGCTGCTGTTCGCCACGCAGACGGGGCTCAGGCTGCTGGTGCTGGTCGACGCGTTCCTGTTCCTGCTGCTGACCACGCACCCCGGCAGCCTGATGACCGCGCTGGTGCAACGCGGATTGCCGCCCAACATCAGCTACGTGGTGTCCGCGACGCTGCAGATCATCCCCACCTTCCGGGCCCGCGCGCAGCTGATCCGGCAGGCCCAGCAGGCTCGCGGCCTCGCGCTCGACGGCGGCCCGGTGCGTCGCGCCCGGACGCTGCTGCCGTTGGTCGGGCCGCTGGTGCTGGGCGCCTTCACCGACGTCGAAGAGCGGGCGATCGCCATGGAGGCGCGTGCCTTCGGTGCCCCGACGCGGCGCACCAACTTCGAGGTCATCCCGGATTCGGCCGGGCAGCGGGTGGCGCGCTGGGCGTTGTGGATCTGCGCGGCCGCCGCCCTGGCCGCCAACGCGCTTGGAGTGTTCTCGTGATCGAGTTCAGCCGGTTCAGCTACGCCTACCCGACGAGCACCGCTCCGGTGCTGCGCGACATCGAGGTGGCGATCCCGGAGGGCCAGGTGTGCGGGCTGGTCGGTGCCGGCGGCGCGGGCAAGTCGACTCTGGGCTACGCCGCAGCCGGGCTGATCCCGCACGCGCTGGGCGGCGACTTCACCGGCCGCGTCACCACCGCGGGCCGGGTCGTGGCGGACACGCCGCTGGCCGAGGTGGTCACCGAGGTCGGGCTAGTGCTGCAGAACCCGTTCAACCAGATCTCGGGCGCGAAGTACTCGGTGCGCGCGGAGCTGGCCTTCGGGCTGGAGAACCTCGGCGTGGTGCGCGCGGAGATGGTCGACCGCATCGACGGGATGCTGGAGCGGCTGCAGATCGCCCACCTCGCGGAGCGCTCGCCGTACGAGCTCTCCGGCGGCCAGCAACAGCTCGTCGCGTTGGCGGCGGTGTTGGTGATGAAGCCGCGGGTGCTGGTGCTCGACGAGCCGACGTCGCAGCTCGATCCGGCGGGCAGCCGCCTGGTGTTCGCGGCCCTGGAGGAGTTGCGCGGCACAGGCATCACGGTGCTGCTGATCGAGCACAAGCTCGAACAGCTGGCGGAGTACGCCGACCGCGTTCTGGTCCTCGCCGAAGGCTCGGTCCGGCTCGACGGCGAACCGGAGCGCGTCCTGGCCGATCCGCGCTTGCCGGAGTGGGGCGTCGGCACGACGCGGTTCACCGACGCGGCCCGCAGTGCGGCCGGACTCGGGCGCTGGCCCTCGGGCCGGGACCTGCCGGTCACCCTGCCGACCGCCGTCGCCGGCTTCACCGAGGCGCTGGGAGAAACCCGATGAGCATCGAGATCGAATCGCTGGTGTACCGCTTCCCGAGCGGCGTGGCGGCGCTGGACGGCGTTTCGCTGAGCATCCGCGCGGGCGAGAAAGTGGCCGTGGTGGGCCAGAACGGCGCGGGCAAGACGACCCTGGTGCGTCACCTCAACGGCATGGTCAAGCCCACCGCGGGCCGGGTGGTGGTCGACGGCTGGAACACCGCGGACCACACCATCGCCCAGCTCGCGACCAAGGTCGGCTACCTGTTCCAGAACCCGGATCAGCAGCTGTTCGCCCGAACGGTCCGCCAGGACGTCGAGTTCGGGCCCCGGAACCTGGGCCACCCGCAGTCCCGCCGGGCGGAACTGGTGACCAGGGCCCTCGAAGCCACCGGCCTCACCGACCGCGCCGACGCGCACCCGTACGAACTGTCCCTGTCGGACCGCAAACGCGCCGCCCTGGCCGCGGTCCTCGCGATGGACACCCCGATCGTCGTCCTCGATGAGCCGACCACGGGCCAGGACCACAACGCGGTCCAGAACATCGCGAAGATCATCGAAACCTTGCACGGCCAAGGCAAAACGGTCGTGGCGATCACCCACGACATGGACTTCTGCGCGGAGAACTTCGACCGGGTGATCTCGATGTCGGCAGGCCGAGTCCTGTCGGACGCCCCACCGTACCAAGCCTTCGCCGACGAAGAAGCGGTACGGAAAGCGGCCCTGGAATCTCCCCAGATCCTCCGCCTGTCCCAAGCCCTGGCGCTCCCCCCGACCACCTCGGTCACCACCTTCACCGAGTACTTGACCAGGTGAGGAGCAACGTTTCCGCAGGCACTCCGGCCGTGAGTCTTTTGGGTCGCCATAGCAGCCCAAAAGACTCACGGCCCCGTGGCCCCACCCCAACCCAACCAAGCACCAAAGGAAACCCCAACCC